>DASXJO010000101.1:0-12434 GCA_036497385.1 Candidatus Angelobacter sp.
CACAGGGACTGACATGATCGTTCCGGTGCGCTTCACCTCGTCGCCTTCTTTAATTTCAGTGAATTCACCCAGCAGCACCGCGCCTACCTGGTCTTCTTCCAGGTTCATGGCCAGGCCGGAAATACCATGCCCGAACTGAAGTAGCTCGCCGGCCATGACTTTATCCAGCCCGTGGATGCGGGCGATACCGTCGCCCAGAGAGATGATGGTGCCCACCTCATCCACGGAGACCTTGGATTCGTAATTTTCAATCTGCTCACGGATGAGCTTTGTTATTTCGTCTGCTTTAATCTGAGCCATAGATACCTTATGTAAGACCGAAACTTTCTTACCAATTTGGTAATTAGGTAAATTAGCAATTTAGTAATTGAAAGCCGGTGGAACTAACAGTTTTTCAATTACCCAATTACTAAATTACTCAATTACCAATTTCCCTATGCCGTCGCCAGTTCCTGCCGCATGCGCTGCAGCCGGCCTTGTACTGATCCGTCATAAATCGTGCTGCCGACGCGCACCAAAACGCCACCGAGCAGACCCGGATCTTGAGAATACGTTGCCCGGACTACCTTGCCGGTAAGCATAGCCAGTTGCTGTTCTAGTGACTTTTTTTCCGCCGAAGACAGTTCGCGCACCGAACTCACTTTTGCATCAGCGATGCCTAAGCGGCGATCCAGTTCCCGCTTGAACTGCTCCAGCAAATCGCCGATATTGCCGATCCGTCTGTGATCGATCAACACGGCCAGAAAGTTGCGCAGCATTTTGCTTGCGCCAATGTGCTGGATGATCGAATCCAGCAACTTAAGTTTCTGGTCTCGACTCACGGCCGGATTCTGCAAAACGTTCCGCAGCTCGCGGCTGCTATTCACCACATCAGCCATCTGCTGAAATTCGGCAACCGTCTTTTCAGGATTCAGTTTGTGCGTGACGGTTACTTCAGCGTACGCGCGCGCGTAGCGGCCCAGGACTGCTGCCATTTAGTTGCCGTCCTTTCCCATTTGGGCGGTAAAAGCGCGCACCAGGGCTTCGTCAGTATCGGTACTCACGCGGATCTTCTTTTCAGCCAGCTGTACCGCCAGCTCTGCGACGTATGCTTTCAGGTCGCGGCGAGCGGTATTGGCGGCCATTTCAATCTCCTGCTCAGCAGACGTAACAATGCGGCGGCGTTCTTCTTCTCCGGCTGCCAACAGGCGCTGCTCTTCGGCTTTGGCGTTCTCGTCGGCTTCGCGCCGCATTGCCGCAATGTCGGTGTCCAGGCGGGAAAGGCGTCCTTCAACTTCAGACAGCCGACGACGCGCGTCTTCACTCATTTTGCGCGCTTCTTCAATTCCCTTCTGGATTGTGGAAGTGCGACCACTGAAATAGCCTGGCAGCATCTTGCGCAAGAGGCCCGCAATGGCAAAAAAGATGATGGCAAAATTCAGGCCGATGCAAAGCCAGTAAGCCCCATTTTTTGAAAGCCCAGTATGGCGAGCGATCCACTTAACGGCCGGAGCATTGCGGATGGCATCCGCTTCCCCGCCTTGTTCCAACTGTTGCTCACCTTCATGTCTGGGTGAAGGCTGGGCGGGCTTTGCCTGACCATGAGGCGCGGAGGTGGTTGCGGGATTTTCCTGCGCCCGCGCCGTTCCTGCTGGAGTGATCGCAATCGCCAGCACCGCTGCCAGCGCGCAAAGCCAAAGTCTCTGGAAAAGCCGATTCATAGTTATCGGCCCCCTGCGGCTGTCGCCGGCTTCAGGACCGTTGCAATCACCTGGTCGGCCAGCACATTGGCCTGCTGTTCCAGAGCCGCTTTTGCCCCGAGTGTGTCTTTCTCCATGGCTGCACGGGCTTTTTTCACCATTTCGCCGGCGTTCTTGCGCGATTCCGCCAACGCGGCGTTGCGCTCATCCATCACGCGCTGCCGGTTGGCCTGCTGGGTTTTATAGATCTGTGACCGGGCTTCGCGAACTCGCTGCTCATATTCCGCAGTGCGTTTTTCCGCAATGGCGATCTCCTGCTGCGCGCGCTCAATGGCGCCTGCCGTAAGCGCATGGCGCTGCTCCAGCACCTGGCGGAGCTTGTTATGCACCAGGAAAGTGTACGCCGTCCACAGGATCAGCACAGAGATGATCGTGGGGATGGAATTAACCAGTAATTCGCCTATTTGCCTGAGTATCGCGTCCATGCAAAATAATCTTTAAGTTGTTGTGAACAAGAAGCGGTCGGGGCTGCTAGTAAACTCTCTAACTTAACATTCGCTTCACAGGAGTGTCAACGCGAGCAGCCACTCTGGAAGCTATCTTCGTGTGGGATTAGGGCATTGTTTTCGACCTTCACCGCCGCGCGAGTCTTGCCGGTTTAATTTCCGAAATTCAGCATCTCGGTTTTCCATAAGAAGCTGTTGCGTCTATGATTCCGGCCATGACTTACCTCTACATACTGCTTGGCCTTGTGGTTGGCGTGTTTTCCGGGATCGTGGGCATTGGCGGCGGCATCTTGATCATTCCCGCACTGGTTTATTTCTTCCACATGAGTCAGCACAAGGCCCAGGGAACCTCATTGACGGCGCTGCTGGCGCCCATAGGCGCGTTGGCATTTTGGGAATATTACAAGGCAGGAAACGTCGATTTGAAAGCCGGTGTGCTGATCGCTTTGGGCTTTCTGTTGGGCGGGTATTTTGGCGGACTCTGGGCGCAGCACCTGCCGGAAATGGTCTTACGCAAGGTGTTTGGCACTTTGCTGACAATCATTGGCATCCAGTTGCTACTGTCACGGGGATAATCACGTCCTTCATCTTGATCGGGCCAAGCGTAGGAATGCATTCTCCTTTATTTACAAGGACTTTTGCGGGAGGCGAGCCACGGTTATCAAGATAATCATGTAGGTATAAAAAGAGTTGGCAGATCGCTTGACTTCGTCTTGGAGTGGCCTAAAATGTACTTATCACCTCCGATCCGATTCAGGATCGAATGGGCTTGTGGCCAAGGAAACCGTCACCGCTTCTTGGTCTCAGGCCCATTTTGATTTTGGACCGCTTTGCGGGCGTGAGCGAAGGCGAATGCCGAGCGGGAGCCCGCAGGCGAAATCCTGAGCGACTCCGAGGCTTGCCGAGGAGGAGTCGAAGGATCTGCAATTCGCCGCCAAAATTTAGCTTTTAGCCATTAGCTCTTGGCTTTGTCTCCTGCTGCACACCCGATTTCATTTCTGCCGCCATGCATCCCATAATGGTCCTCCCAGCGATACTCCGCGCTGGCGTGGGCGCGCAAGAGTGCGGTCGCCTGCGGTGCGTGAAGGAAGCAAATGAGAAATCTAATCTTCGGAATCAACATTACGCTGGACGGCTGTTGCGACCATACCAACCAATTTGCGGATGAAGAAACCCATGAATACTGGACGGGCATCCTGCGACAAGCTGACCTGCTCGTCTATGGGCGCAAGACCTATGAATTGATGGTTCCTTTCTGGCCTGAAGTGGCAAAAACCCAGTCGATGACAAAAGCATTGAACGAATTTGCTCAAGTGTTTGATTCCATCAAGAGGGTTGTTTTTTCACGATCCATGGATAGCGCTGAAGAAGCCAGCGCCGAAGATAAAAATACGAGAATTGTTCGAACGGACCTGCGCGACGAAATACTTAAATTGAAACAGGAAAAAGGCAAAAATATTCTAACCGGCGGCGTAAGTCTCCCTTCACAACTTATCGAGCTTGGTCTGGTTGATGAATATCTTTTTGTGGTTGGGCCAGTGATTGCCGGAGAAGGCAGACGGTTGCTGGACGGGGTAAGTCTTCAGGAAAGATTGCAATTAAAACTTGTTGAGTCAAAGATTTTTAAATCAGGATGCGTTGCGCTGCGTTATTTGAAACAGTAAATCAGCTCTTAGCCATTAGCTCTTAGCTTTGTCTCGTTATTCCAGACTGATTTCATTTTCGCATGAAGGCTCATTCGTTCCACGCGGTGGATTCGGAACATCCTGGCCCTCGTTTCTTCACGTTTTCTGCGAAGAGCATTTCCCGAGCTTTAGAAGATCGCCTTGGAGCGATCTCCGCTATGATTGCCAGCAGCTTCTATGCGTCCGAATGCTTACATAATCGCGGGACCGAACGGGGTCGGCAAGACGACTTTCGCGCGGGAATTTCTGCCGAATTACGCGGATTGCAAGAACTTCGTCAACGCAGACCTGATTGCCCAGGGTATGGCCCCATTCTCGCCGGAAACCGCGGCCTTTCGCGCCGGCAGACTCGTGCTCAATGAAATCGATCTTTTTGCGCAACGCAGAGCCGATTTTGGTTTTGAGACCACACTCTCAGGCAGAAGCTATCTGGGCTTGATTCGTAGCTTGAAGAGCCAGGGTTATGCCGTGCATTTCTTCTTTCTCTGGCTCTCAGAGGTTGATCTTGCGCTGTCGAGAATCAAAGCGCGAGTCTTCCAGGGAGGCCATGACGTGCCGGAGGCCGATGTCCGCCGCCGTTATGACCGCTCCATCAAGAATTTCCTGGAGTTGTATCGTCCCCTGGGGGATTCATGGTATCTCTTTGACAACTCACTGGGAGCGCCTGCTGTTATTGCATCGGAAGATCGAGGCAGACTCCGTATAATGAAGGCAGACGCATACAAAGCTTTGATTGCGCAATATGGGAAACACGACTAAACCGCCGGCAAATATTCTCGAACTGCCCATGGGGGAACGCGCTGAAATGGCCCTCAAAGCAGCTTTTGAGAAGGTCATTGAATCGCATATACGAGACGGGCGTCCGATCTCTATCTGGCGCGATGGCAAAGTGGTTGAGGTACCCGCCCAGGAGTTGCGAGACACGCCTGCCAAGCCGCAGTGATTTCCTGCCAAATCAAATTTGTGCCAAACTTCCACGCCGCCTAGTCGGTGGCACGATCCCGGCGGCATTCAAGGTGACGGAAAGCACAGTCACCTCGAAAGGCGTGATCATCGTGAATTACGAGCGTGCAGGCGCAGGCCAGACTGGAAGTGTATAAACATTCAGCAGGGCGTGACGCTTACTATTGACCTGTTAAACTAGCGACTTGCTTGACACTTTTCAAAGACTCGTCGTCCGCAATCCCAAACGGACGGAAGCAGAAATCCAGGCCGATGTCCGGCAATTCATCCTTTCCGCCCCATTCGAGCTTGAACCCGGCGATCTTCACGAGGTGAATCTCGAATCGCCTGTCGGCGACCGCAGGCGCATCGATGTGGAAGCGGGCTCAACAGTCATCGAAGTAAAGCGCGACTTGAGGAAGGAAAAGGCAAAGCGAGAAGCCGAAGAACAGCTTGCCGGGTATGTGGAATTTCGAATGACCCAAACGGGCTTGCGCTATGTCGGTCTTCTCACTGACGGCACGCAATGGAATTGCTACGACCTAGTCGAGGGGAAGCTCCGGCAGGTTTCCGACCTAACTTTAGAGAAGACAGAGGAGGATGAAGACCGCCTTATCGTATGGCTTGAAGGCGTCCTTGCCACAACTCAGGGCGTCGCGCCAACGGTGGACAACATTGAGGAGCGACTAGGAGCCGATAGCAGCGCCTACAAGTTGGATCGGGCAAGCCTGGCGACGCTTTACCAGAAGAACAAGAAAAATCCGACCATCGCCGTTAAACGTAAGCTCTGGACTCAGCTCCTTCTTTCAGCCTTGGGTACACAATTCACGGATGATGACGACCTTTTCATAGACCATACGCTGCTGGTTAATACGTCGGAAATCATAGCCCATGCAATGCTCGGGCTTCCCGTCGATTCACTTTCCCCAACCAATCTACTCACCGGCGACAAGTTCGCTGATGCTGGTATTTATGGTGTTGTCGAATCGGACTTCTTTGACTGGGTCCTTGAGGTAGAAGGCGGGGAAACATTTATCCGCACTCTCGCAAAGCGGCTGATGCGTTTTGTGTGGAGCGACGTTGATCAGGATATTCTCAAAACTCTTTACGAAAACTTTATAGGTCGCGAGACACGCAAGCGACTCGGCGAATACTACACACCGGACTGGCTTGCGGAAGTCATGGTGGCGGAGATGATCTCTGATCCGCTTCACACTCGAGTCCTCGATCCTGCATGCGGCTCAGGTACATTCCTTTTCCATGCAGTAAGGAGGTACATTAGCGCAGCTGAAAAACAGGCCACCGCTATCGACAAAATACTGGTGGATGTTACTCGACACGTCGTAGGCATGGATCTTCACCCAGTCGCCGTAACTCTTGCGCGCGTTACATACCTGCTCGCCATCGGCCACGATAAGCTCACTGACCCCAATCGTGGCAATATCCAAATTCCCGTGTACTTGGGAGATTCAATACAATGGCGTCAGCAGACGGTAGATCTATGGTCCGCTGGAAATCTCGTAATACACACAGACGATCAAAAGACGCTGTTTGAAGGCGATTTGTCCTTTCCCGATGCAATCCTTGATGACGCAGCGCAATTCGATCAACTAGTAAATGAACTCGCAGATTATTCCGCCCGGAGGAAGCCGAAAGCCCCACCCCCCTCATTGAAGGCGCTATTCGCCCGATTTCAGATACCTAGCAAGTATCAGACGACAATTGAGTCCACATTCAAGGTGATGTGCCGCCTCCATGATGAGGGCCGAGATCACATTTGGGGCTATTACGTCCGCAATCTAGCACGTCCTTTGTGGTTGTCCAAACCCGGCAACCAAGTTGATATGCTCATCGGAAATCCCCCGTGGCTCGCATACAGCCATATGACACCTGAGATGCAGGATACTTTTCGTTCTATGAGTGAGGATCGACAGTTATGGGCCGGTGCGCAGCTGTCACCGCACCAGGATTTGTCCGCCCTTTTCGTTGTACGGGCATGCGAGCTGTATCTCCGCAAAGGGGGAAGGTTCGGAATGGTAATGCCAAATGCCGCGATTGACCGCGAGCACTACGCCGGATTCCGAACTGGTATGTACAGTCACAAAGTCGGTGAGATCAGAATCGCTTTCAGTGAGCCTTGGGATTTGCGGCGCATCCGGCCCCATTTCTTCCCCAGAGCGTCAAGTGTGGTCTTCGGGACGCGCTCTGACTATGCCGGTATGAAGAATGAGGACACAGAACCAGAACTGACCGCGAGAGCGATGCCCGGCGAAGGAGAAATCTGGACAGGCAAGCTCGAAGCTGTTACTGCACCATGGAGCCTTGCCTCGACATGGCTTAAAAGGACCCATGGAAAGGTCCACCAATCCGGAAAAGTTTCAAAATCGCCCTATGCCCCAAACTTTACCCAAGGAGCGATTATCGCGCCATACTTAGCGTTTGTCGTGACAAAAAAGGAATCATCTCCCCTCGGCATGTCGCAGGGGAAAATTGCGGTGCAATCGCAGCGCAGCGTTTACGAAAAGAAACCATGGAAGCTTTTGCCGCCACTCTCCGGGATCGTTGAGACACAGTTCATACGACCGCTTTTCTCAGGTGAAAATTTATACCCTTTCAGAGTCGGAAAGCCCAAACTTTCGGTGATTCCCTGCGACAAAACATCGCTTCTGAACCAGGAGGCCATAGATCTTTTTCCTGGCTTGCGCAAGTGGTGGCAAAATGCGAACCAACTATGGGAGGCAAATCGTTCGAGCGAGCGCCTTTCCCTAATGGAACAACTCGATTTTCAGTCAAAGCTCTCAAAGCAACTGCCCATAGCCCCATTTAGGGTTATTTACAACACCTCGGGCATGCACATATGTTGCGCGAAGCTCCGCGACAAAAAGGCCATCGTCAATAGCGATCTTTACTGGACCCCAGCGCAATCAGAGACGGAAGCTGACTTCATCTCTGCAATTTTGAACGCCCCTATCACAACCGAGCTTGCACGACCGCTTATGTCATACGGCAAGGATGAGCGCCACATCCACAAGCACGTCTGGGATCTGCCGATAGAAAAGTTTGACCACAGCAGTGACACGCATAAGCGCATCGCAGCGCTGGGAGCTGAGCTAGAAACACTGGCATCGACCTTCAAGATTGATGAAAAGCTCCATTTCGCTGCTACCCGTAGGCACATCAGGGATTTCACCATGAGCACGGCTGAGGGCATGGAGCTTAATGAACTCGTAGCGAATATGCTCGAATAAAAACCGGTGACAGGCGGAATGTTTCGCAGTTTTTCAAAATAGTTCCCTTCTGCTGTCGATTTTTTCTGCGCGCGACGACCATATGATGAACGATCCAGCGCTCAAGCTTGTGCTGCTGGCTCCCACCACAAGGAGAAGAACCGATGAAATACATCTGTTTGGGATACATCGAGCCAGGAAAATTCGAAGGGATGGCCGAGGAGGAGCGAAACGCGGCGATTCAGCAAATAGCAATTGGCAAATGGCAAATGGCGGTCCACGATCATCAAGGGGAATAAGGTTTTGCACCGCGAGGGCGGCGGCGCCACAAGCCCAACGAAAACGAAAAGGGACACGCCGACCGTCTTTCGCTATTGCATCGCCCCGAGGAATGCGTTATATTTCAGCAGCCCTCAGGGGTGGATGTGCGTCCAATCTTTGACAATTAGCAATCAGCAGTCAGCGCTTAGCATTCAGCCAAATTGGTGGGCTACGCCGATTTGGGTCCTTCACTCCCGGTGCACCGCTCGTTCAGGATGACGTTTTGAGGCGCGGCGATTATTGCGCCGCGCGGCTTTTACATTTGCGACCCTCTGCCGAATGCTCTCAGCTTAGGGATCGGGTGGGACACGATGGGACCTGCCGGGGTGAACATAGGGGTAGGGGAGGGGTGGACTTGGTAAATGGGTAATTTGGTAAGTTGGTAATTGAAAAACCGGGACTTAGATTAAATCTGGTGCATGAAATCGATCCAAGTTTGACCGAAATTCGAACCAATTTGATCCAAATTCAAGCTCGGTGACCCAAGCATAGGCAGAGGGCCACAAGGCATTGCCAAAATTGCCAGAATTGCCAAAATTAGTAATTGACGCCACCCCAGCCGCGCAAAACCGGCGCGGACCGGGGACCCAGGCTCCGCTCACGCCCGCAAATCGGCTCAACTAGCGGGTCCTGGTTCTTACTTCGTACTCTCGCAGCACGCGCGCCAGCGATTCCGGGGCGTCGACTTCCATCTGCACTTTGCTGTCACGATAAGAGCGCTTCAGGATGTGCGCCCGGGATTCAATCTGGGCCAGCAGCTTGCCCTCACTTTGGGGGACGCGAATCCGCAGGTGCTGGATGGCGTCGATTTTCAGGTGGCCGTCAATGGCGGAGAGCAGATCATTGAGGCCCAGCTCTTTTGCGGCCGAAATATAAACGGTGTTGGCACTGTTCTTTAGCTCGCGCCGTTGCGCCTGGGGCACAAGATCAATCTTGTTCATCACGCGGATCTGCGGACGGTCCATGACTTCAAGATCTTTCAGCACGCTTTCCACCTGGGTTTGCTGGTCATGCGCGGAAGCGCTGGTGACGTCCGCAACATGCAGCAGCAGCTCGGCCCGCTGGACTTCTTCCAGCGTCGCGCGAAAAGCGGAGACCAACGTGGTGGGCAGGTTGCGGATAAAGCCTACCGTATCGGAGAGAAGCACTTTGCGTTTGCTGGGCAGCGTGACGCCGCGGACTGTGGGATCGAGCGTGGCAAACATCTTGGCGGACTCAAGCACGCCCGCGCCGGTAAGTACATTGAAAAGCGTCGACTTGCCCGCGTTGGTATAGCCGACCAGCGCCACGGTCGGAAGGGGAACAGATTCACGCCGCTGCCGCTGTTGGCGGCGAATGCGCTTTACGTCCTCAAGCTGCTGCTTGATGTGCCGGATGCGGCGATAGATTTTGCGCCGGTCGGTTTCAAGCTGCGTTTCACCGGGACCGCGTGTTCCGATGCCGCCGCCGAGCTGCGACATCTCAATGCCGCGTCCGGCAAGGCGCGGCAGCATATATTCAAGTTGCGCCAGCTCAACCTGCAACTGGCCTTCTCGGCTGCGGGCG
This sequence comes from Candidatus Angelobacter sp., assembly GCA_036497385.1. Classification (GTDB taxonomy): domain Bacteria; phylum Acidobacteriota; class Terriglobia; order Terriglobales; family Acidobacteriaceae; genus Angelobacter. The sequence continues at coordinate 9,906 of DASXJO010000101.1, forward strand.
TGGCGGGCAAAAATATCCAGAATAAGCTGGGTGCGATCGATGACCCGGGCATTCACTTCTTTTTCAATATTGCGCTGCTGTGAAGGAGAAAGCTCATGATCGATGAGGACCAAATCGGCATCAACGGAAGCCACAGCGCCGGCAATTTCCTGCAGCTTGCCTTTGCCGATGAGCGTGGCGGGATCAGGGCGGTCACGATGCTGGATGAATTCGCCGGCAATCTCCGCGCCGGCGGAAGACACCAGCTCGCGAAACTCAGCCAGCGATTCTTCCACGCCCACGCGAGAGACACTTTTCACTTGCGCACGGTCAGACGCTACATTGCGCGCAAGCACGGCGCTGGGTGGCACGTTCAAGTCGCGGTCAGAACGGGAGCGGTAACGGAATTCCAGAGCTACGAGAAATGCCCGCTCCGGACCATCACGACCAGTCTTGATCCCGGCCGACGGTTGAAAACGGCGGGAACGCTGCCCAGGAATAAATTAGCCCTCCGACTTGCCGGTACCGCTTTCGCCTTCCCCTGAAGATCCGTGGGAACGGCTGTCAAAATGGCTGCCTTTTGCCATTACCACGGTTGAGATGGCGTGTTTGAAGATGAGTTGTTCCTGATTGTTGGTTTCAAGGACGACTGAATATTTGTCAAAGGACCGGATACGGCCTGTCAGTTTCACCCCGCTCAGCAGATAAATGGTGATCTGACTTTTGTCTTTGCGCGCGGTATTCAGAAACGAGTCCTGTATGTTTTGTGCCGGCTTATTTTCCATCTGCCGATCTTTCTCCTGTGCTTGCATAGGGACGCGAAGCCTTGGTAGCTCTTCTTAATCATTGTAGCTTTTCAGGGCTTTCCGGGCAAAAAGCGCAACGAGCGGTGGTGAATTTAGATACGTTGAGATTAGTCCGCGAAAGTTGGTCTGCGGAAAATCGGCCAAGCGAGTACGAAGTTAAGGTCCCGAAATTGAAACCGCACCAAGTGCCGAGAAAGAAGAGAGACAAATCCGTTCTTCCCATTGGGAAAGCGAGCGGGGACCGATTTGGCGCTCCGACTGTAGAATCCGCGGCAATGCTAGAATTTTATGAGCTCCTATTTTTAGCCTATGAAAAGCGCAGGTCACAAAGCGGCAGCCGATGTTCCCATGCTGGACCTTTCCCGCCAGTATGCTGGGATACGCAATGAGATTCTGGCGGCCGTGGCGCGCGTCTGTGACTCTCAACACTACATTCTGGGCGAAGAAGTAGTCGCTTTTGAGCGTGAATTTGCCGCCTTGTGCGCCACCGCGGAGTGCGTCGGCTGCGCTTCCGGTACAGATGGACTCTGGCTGGCCTTGGCGGCTGCCGGGGTTGGCCCTGGCGACTGTGTCATTACCACGCCTTTCAGCTTTTTTGCTACAGCCAGTTCCATTTTGCGCGCCGGCGCTAAGCCGGTTTTTGCGGACGTGGATCCGGCAACGCTCAATCTGGATCCGGCAAAAGTTGAGCAGCGGCTCAGGATGTCACCTAAAGGCATGCGAGCCGTGATGCCGGTGCATCTTTACGGGCAATGCGCGGATATGGATGCTTTTAGCCAGATCGCAGCGGAATTCAACGTGCACGGGGTGGAAGATGCGGCGCAGGCAGTGGGCGCAACCTGGAATGGCAAACGCGCAGGATCACTGGGACTGGCCGCGGCGTTCAGCTTCTATCCCACAAAAAATCTTAGTGCATTTGGCGACGCAGGCGCTGTAACCACCAACGATGCTTCGCTCGCTGAACGCATGCGCTCGCTTCGCAACCACGGCGGCAAGCAGCGTTACTATCACGATCAAGTGGGCGCCAACAGCCGGCTGGATTCCATTCAGGCGGCGGTTCTGCGGGTGAAGATGCCGCACCTAGGTACGTGGAATGAAGCCCGGCGCGAACGTGCGCGGACGTATGGCCGTCTGCTGAGCAGCGCTGGATTAACCAAGACGGGCTCTGACTCAGCTGCGCCAGTTGTGCTTTTGAAAACTTTGCCCGGAGCGCACCACATCTACCACCAGTATGTGATTCGCGTTCGCAATCGCGACAAGCTGCGGGCTTTTCTGAGCGAACGTGGTATTGGCTCAGAAATTTACTATCCCATTCCGCTGCATCTGCAGAAGTGCTTTGCTTATCTAGGCTATGCTCCGGGCGATCTGCCGGAAGCCGAACGCGCCGCGCTGGACGTGCTTGCTTTGCCGATCTTTCCTGAGCTTGAGGAAGACGAGCAACGGCACGTAGTGGAATCGATTGCGGCTTTTTATTCCTGAGCAAGACAGATGGCGAAGACCTACACCGTATTTGTCGACGATAACTTTCACTACATGGATGAGAGTGAGCGTTATAAGTTGGGAGAGTTCGCCGACTGCGCCTCAGCGATGGCGGCTTGCAAGCAAATCGTCGACGAATTTTTGATTAGCTGTGGTGGAAACAACGACGCCGAACTTTACAAGCAATATGTCACTTTTGGCGAAGATCCCTGGATCAGCAGCGAGGATTCCGAGTGCAAGTTCTCCGCCTGGAACTACGCGCGCG
>DASXJO010000102.1:0-1888 GCA_036497385.1 Candidatus Angelobacter sp.
GTTTTTGAAGGCCGCCTCCACTTCGGTCAATTGAATGTAAAACTGCCACAGTTCTTCGGCGGACCGTCCGCCGGTGAGGTTGGTGCGCAAGAGATAGCGGCCTTCCCGTTTGCGCGCCTGGCGCAGTTTGTCTTTGCGCAAGCTGAAGCTCAGCTTGGCTTCTTTGGGCGGCACGGTCGTATCCACCATTCGCGCCGCCACCGGATACTCGTGCAGGGCCGCGCCCAATTTCTTGAGCAAGGCGTCGCGTTTGAGTTTCATCGTCCGTATTTTCTTGAGCCGCGCCCAGAGTCCTTTGAGTTGGCGGCGGCGCATGGCCCGTTCCTTGTTCACCCGGTCTTTGCTTTCGGCCAGCACATACAACTCCGGCCCTTCGGTCAATAGTTTGACCAACACGCCTTCGCGCGCCACTTGCCAGGGCAACTGCGTCAGCTTTTGCTCGTATTGGCTCAAGCGCCCGCGCGGCGTGCCCACCAGGTAGCGCACCGGTGGAGTTGCGGTGCGCATCTGCTCCAGAGCTTCTTCCGTGGGAATGCCCCGGTCCATCACCCAGATGCGCTCGGCTTTGCCATACTGTTGCTCGATCTTTTTGAGGAACCCGGCCAGCGTGGTCTTGTCGCTGGTGTTGCCGGCCAGGACTTCATAGGCCAGCGGAAAACCCTCCGGCGTGACGATCAGGGCGATCACCACTTGCACGCAATCGGGCCGCTTGTCCCGGCTGTAGCCATGGCGGCGTTTGTCTTCTTCAGGAAAGGGCGGGTCGCTCTCAAAATACGTGCTGGTCAAATCGTAAAGCAGAACCTCGAACCGGGCGTTGAACAAATCCTTCCACCGGCCGGTCAGGTGCGTGAACAACTCCCGTTTGTGTTCCAGCAAACGCTCGTGACACTCGTAGAGCTTGTGAATCTCGGCTAGTTCCAAGTCCGCCCCCAGCAAATCGGCCATCGCGCTGTGTTCAAACCAATGCCGATACAAACGCCATTCACTCCCAGGATCGAGCAACCGATACGCCACCAGGATTTGCAGCACCCAATCCCAACGCGTGCCCTTGCGGCTGGGTTCCAGGCGCTCGGCCCAAAACCGATCCAGCCCCAACTGTTCCCAAAGTTGACACACCAGCCAGCAGCCGCCCCATTGCCGCGGGCGATGCAGCGAGAGTTGGCTCAAGCGAATCCGCACGATGTCTCCGTCGGCCACATCCCCGATCCGTTCTTCCGGAAACAACGCCACCGTGCGCGGGCGGGCCTGGCCCTCCTCAAAAATCTCGATCGTCTTGCGCCACGCCTCTTGTTGGCTGTCGTTGATCTCGCCCAGATACAGCGCGTGGCGCTGGATCACCCGTCCGCTGGCTACCCGCCGGTTCTCCACCAGGCTGTAGTAGCGATGCTCCTTGCCGTTCTTCTTCCGCGTCGTGTAGCGCAAAAACATAACGGTATTGGATTATGCACATTCTTTTGGCGCTGGGAACAGGCTGGGTCTTCACTACAGCCACTTTTGCGCTCTTTTGAAAATCGCCCGCCTGCAAATCAATTGCTTGTGCAACGAAAATATTTTGCGACGGGTTGAATCCGCCAAGTCGGGTTAAAACCTCGAAGAGGTTGTGACCCGTTTGTGCATTTTTACCAAAGGTAGCGCACAAGCGCGCAACCTTTGGCTTTGAGCCACAACTTCGTTGAAGTTGCAAAAACTCAAAGAAATCCTTTCGTCATCAACGTTACAAATATGAATGAATATTTATACGTCTCCCTAAACAAAATGCATTACTGCCTCGCGGATAAATTCCTCTCATTCAAACCCTTGACGCCACTACATTTAGTATGTTAATAATCGTTTACCACCATAAGCAGTGGCGATTTACCCTATGCGTTGCCCGACATGCGGTTGCCAG
>DASXJO010000103.1:0-13250 GCA_036497385.1 Candidatus Angelobacter sp.
CGGAACGCTCACACAGCCGTGTGGACTGGCAGTGAAATGATTGTCTGGGGTGGATCCTTTTATGATTCTGGCTACCATTACTTGAACACTGGCGGCAGATATGACCCTGGCGCGAATAGTTGGACAGCTACCAACACCACTAACACACCCGCTGGCCGAGAATCTCACACGGCTGTCTGGACCGGCAGCGAGATGATCGTCTGGGGCGGTACTCTCTACCCCAACTATTTTAACACGGGCGGGAAATACTGCGTGCAATCTGGTCCGCCACCAACACCGACTCCAACATCTACAGCCAGCCCGACTGCAACGCCTACACCAACAGCTACACCTAGGCCAACGCCTACACCAAGAGCTCTTCCGACGCCGCGGCCGCGCCCTACTCCCGCGCCGAGGCCATAGGAGCTTACTTACAACGCGGATTGCGTGATGAGTGATCAGTGAACAGTAGCTCCGGCCTCACGGATTCCGGCTACAAGTTCGGCGTCAGCCTTTTCTGGGAACTATCGCGCGGGAGCGCCGACCAGCCCCAGCTTTTTGCGAGAGTGGACTCGCGCGAAGGCGAATTCGTGGTTAATAGAAGCTCCATGAAAACCAGAAGTACCCCCAATGTCAGATCCATCGCGGTCGCCGCGGCGCTGCTGTGCCTCATCGCGGTTGCGCCGGCGCATGCCACTGCTCCGCAGTATCAGATTTATGACATCGGTGTGGTTGATATTGGCGACGACGCTTCACAGGGGTTTGGTGTGTCGCATGGGGGCATCGCCGTTGGCCGTTCGTTACATACCGGCGGGAGCCAAGCGTTTACCTGGACTCTCGTGGGCGGCATCGTTGGGCTGCCTAACCTTTCCGGCCGCAGCTTTGCCGTTTCCAATAGCGCAAATGACAATGGCATTGCCGTAGGAACCGCCGCGACCACAGCATTTGGTTCAGGGCGGTTACCGGTTATTTGGGAGAACGGAGTTGTTTCGCAGCTGTCATTGCCGGCCGGCGAAACTTTGGGCGACGCGAATTCGGTGAACGCGTCAACGGTTGCGGTCGGCTCGGTCGATGGCGGAAGTTTGCAGCGGGGGGCTATTTATAGCGGTGGCAGTGCGACGATCATCACGCAAACGACGTCGAATGGAAGTTACTTTGTTACAGCATTCGGCATTAACGATTCAGGCCGGGTCGTGGGCCAAGGCATCGATCCAACTAATGCCGCTCGCAATGTCGGCATCGTGTATGACATCGGCCAGAGCATGGCCTTCGAGGTGGGTGCCTTGCCTGGGATGAACGGCGCACTCGCTTTCGGCGTGAGTAACACCGGGTATGTGGTCGGCGCGAGCATGTTGAATCAAGGCTCAGGCTTGCCCTTTATCTGGTCTGACCAAGGGGGCATGGTTGCCGTCCCGCTGGCCGCAGGGACGAGCCAGGGATCGGGCCGAGCGGTGAACTCGAAGGGCTGGGTAGTGGGAAACGAGTCATCAGCCTTTTCAATCCCGTTTCTTTACGATGGGACCACCACGTATCGCGTTGCTGATCTGATTCCTCCAAACTCAGGCTGGGACTTGTCGATGAACACTTCGTCGTCAGCAGACGGCATTAGCGACGATGGCGTGATCGTCGGTACCGGCGTTCACAATGGCGAAACGCATGCGTATGCCATGGTACCAGTGGCGCCTACTCCTACACCTACACCTACGGCTACAGCCACAAGCACGCCTACAGCCACTCCCACATCTACACCCAGCCCGACAGCTACGTCTAGCCCGACACCGACACCAAGAGTTACTCCCACACCGCGGGCGCGCCCCACAGCGCGACCGCGACTATAGATGATTAGGTAGCGCACGCGTCTCGGGGGCTGGCGATGGAGTCCTCGCCATCGCGGACTTCCGTGTGCGGTATCATTCTTCCCCGCGAGAAGATGTCCTCGGAAAGATTGTTTCGGCGCGACGCCGAAACCAGCACGCGGGACGCGCGCGCTCCCCAGAAGTCCGGATCACTCTTTGCTATATTTCAGACTACTCAGCGTGAAGATCGATCTGTTCTAATTTCAACAAAGCTTCGTTCCCTTAATTTCCTTCTGTTTGATTACACTTAAGTCGTAGTAGTCTCGGCGCTAGCACGTCCTATCGCATGAACGAACCACATCACGAAGACCAGCACGCGCCGCTTAGTTATCACGGCGCGCGTCGCATCGTTTGGCTGATTTTCTTGCTGTTCGTTGTGTGGTTAATCCTGCGCGCGCTGGAGCCGATAATCTTGCTCTTCGTGCTGGTCTTCCTGCTCGCCATGGTTCTTAACCCGATCGTGGTTTGGCTGGAGAAACATCGGGTGCCGCGATTTGCGGGTGTGATCCTCACTATCCTTGCGCTGATGGCAATCACGGCGACGATCCTCCTGTTTGCCATTCCCCCGCTGAGCAGACAATTACAGGAGCTCGTCCGGAGCATGCCTCTGATGGCGCAAGGTATCCGTGTGCGGATTGAATCCCTTGCGCAGAATTATCCCGCACTTCGGGAGGCCTTGCCGCGCACTGACGAGATCGTGGACAAAGTTAGCGGGGCTGCAGGAACCGTGGGCAACATTTTGCTGCGGTCGACGATTGGTTTCGTCGGAGGGTTGGCCAGCGTGTTGCTTGCCCTTTTGTTACTTATCTTTGCGCTCGGCAATCCTCGACCACTGGTAGCTGGCTATCTGGCATTGGTACCCAATCGGTACCGGGGACAAGCTCGTCGCACGCTCGAGCGGCTTATGCGGCAAATGATAGCCTGGGCGCGCGGCGTCGCCATCAATGGCGTAATCACAGGCTTGTCCATTGGCATATTGCTTTGGCTCATCGGTGTGCAGCCGGCGCTCATCTTTGGCGTGTTCGGCTTTCTTGGTGAGTTCCTGCCAACCGTTGGCGCGTTCCTGGTTTCGATTCCCATTCTGCTGGTCGCGCTTAGCATTGGCGCGACAAAATTTTGGCTGGCGCTTCTGGTCATCATGGTGGTTTATCAGGTCGAGCTGAATCTTCTTGTGCCCGGTGTGCTCGGCAAGGAGATGCGCTTGCATCCAGTTAATATCCTATTCTTTACGCTGGCTACCGTAGAATTATTCGGGCTGCTCGGGGTTTTTCTAGCGGTGCCCGCGGCGGCGCTGGTCCAGATCGTCATTGATGAATTTTATTTGCAACCGCGCAAGCCCGATTACGTCGCGCTGGATCGCGAAGCTGCCGCGATCGTGGAAGGTGAACGGTAGCAACGCCCCGCGCTGCCGAACCGACCAAATTGTTACCCTTTTTTTGCAAGGATTCCCTTTACTTCTGCAATCCGGGCATGAGACATATTGCGATTTCATCTGCGCCTCCCAGCACAGCAATACCCGGAGGAATTAACAACAATGCTAAAGAAAATACTCGCTGCTTTGGTCATTCCGCTGATTGTGGTCTTCGGTCCACGTCTGACTGCCGAGCATAATTCACAGCAATCTTCGAACGGTCACGGCGAGAGCGGCACGCTCCAGAAGATGATCGTAGAAACGGGAAGCGTCACGATGCAGCTCGATCTCAACCGGTTGAATGGAAGCGCAGCGACCACTGCAAACCTGGAGAGCATGCATTTCCTCGTCGGCGCCGATTCGTTCTTTAGCATTCTTGTATTTAACGATCTGCTGCGCGGCCCCGAGGAGGGCTCGATCGCGCTCGTGCCGCAATATTCTCCGGTTGCCGGCGTCAACCCCACTTATGCTCTTCCTGTCTCGCTAAGCGCGTCAATCAGGCAGCTCACCGTGGAAAAACTTGCTTCCACGGAGGCATTCGATCTTGCGGTGCGCAACGCAAAGTCCGGCTTCACGTTTTTTAACGTCGACAGGCACCAGTACGATTACGATGCCAAGACTCGGTTACTCAGCTTTAAAGGCGGTCGGCTGCTCCTGTCGAAAGAATTTGCTGACGCGCTGGGACAAGCCGCGGACGGCGGCGCAGTTGTGGGAACAATTTCCATGGGAGCTGCCATGCAGCCGGTGGAGATTAGCGACATCGCTAATGGTGAAATAAGATCGCTCATCATGCCTGCGCTTCACCACCCGGTGGTTGGAACAACCCCTGGTCCCGATGTCATTGTCGGGGACCTGCCCGCAATGCAGCAATTCGGCAGTGCTGGAACGCAAGTGGGTCTCGCGATCGCCACAACTTCGTGCAACGCCGGAACCGAAGACCTGGATTGGTTCGCGTTGCCAAGTTCAAACGATCATCCTGTAATTCCGCAAAATCTTTATCGGATGAGCGGCGGTGCTAACAACAATGAACGGTTCGAACAAATTGGCAGATCCTGGTTAAAGCACGCGTTTACAGCGTTAACACAGGACGCCTGTGGCTTTGGCTGTAACGGCGTAGGCGGCGCTCATCTTGGTTCGGGATGTTCAGACCCGTACTCTGCCAACTTAAATGGCGTCCAAACCGGCATCGGTTCGCGCGCGTGGGTCAACCCTTTCACCGGCGCATTTCCATTGAACGCGAATGACCACAGCGGCCACGTACACGATGGTGTGTCGCATCGGGTCAGAGTTGAAGTCGACGATCTGAACCAAAACCTGAATCAAGGCGCGACCTACTTTGCCGAAGCTCAGTATGTCACTCCGCACGAGTACACATGGTGCCAGGCTCATCCCGGGCAGTGCAATATGTATAACAACGTTTCTTATCGCCAGTACAATGTCAGCGGAACAACGAGCTTCACATTTTCCCCTTCTGGGAACACCGTCCGCATGCGGCCAGCCTTCATGGCATGGACTGGCGCGACAATGCATCAGCTCGAGCCTGATCCGGGCAATGATGGCTTGTGGTTTATGTCGTACAAGGTGACCAATCCGACTCCCGGCGTCTGGCACTATGAGTATGCGTTGTATAACGAAAATCTCGACCGGGCAATCCAGTCTTTTACCGTTCCGCTGTTGGCGGGAGCTAATATCAGCAACATCGGCTTTCACGCGCCACCTCAGGAACCCGGCTGGCTGAAAGACGGCACACAAAACAACCAGGGTTATAGCAGCACACCGTGGAATGTTATCCAAGACGCAAGCTCTATCACCTGGAGCACGGAAATTTTTGCGACCAACCCGAACGCGAATGCGATTCGCTGGGGCACATTATATAACTTCCGATTTGACGCCGACCAACCGCCGCAGAATGCCAACGCGACGGTCGGATATTTCACAACAGGATCACCCAGCACCGTTGCAATCCAAGCCCCGGTGGGTACCGCTACGCCAACACCTACTCCGACCGCAACAGCAACGCCAACTGCTACAGCTACAGCTACGCCGACAGTTACACCAAGCTCAACACCAACTGCGTCGCCAAGACCGACGCACCCACCGAGACCTAGGCCTCGCCCAACACCAGCGCCTCGGCCTTAGAATCCAACAGCCTGCCGGAATGGCGGCGCAGACATTGAAATTTCGTCATTGCTTCCACCGCACGCGCATGAGGAAAATGCTTTCCGCTCCACTGAACCGCTTTAGCCAAACGAAAGGAAATCCGCTACGATGTCTAAACTAACGCTCACCGCTTTGATGCTTCCCCTGCTCCTCCTTCTCGGGAGCAGTTCCGGAAATAACGCCGGCCAGTCACACGAGAAAAGTCCGAACATCGCGAGCGGCATCGTGCAAAAAATGATTGTCGAAACGGGAAGCGTCAGCATGGATCTGAACGTTAATCGTTTAAATGGCATTAGGATCTCGACGGAAGACACGGCGCAGATCCATTTCGCCGTAGCCGCCAATTCCTTCTTTCCCATTGTGGTTTTTAACGATCAGTTGCGCGGGATTGAGCGAGGATCGATTACGTTGATCCGAGCCAACTCTGTAGAGGCAGCCGTGCCGGCTGCAGGGACCTCGGGCTCGCAGGCGACACGCCTGCCGCCACAGAATCTTCCCGCGGCGCTAAACGCATCGCTCAATCGCCTCGTAGTCGAAAAACTTCCTTCTGGCCAGGGATTCGATCTTGCGGTGCGCGACAGCAAGACAGGATTCACCTTTTTCAATTTGCAAGGACTGCGGTACGATTACGACGCCAATTCGCAGTTGCTTACCATCACCGGAGGCAGGCTGCTCGTTTCGAAAGAGTTTGCCGATGCTCTTGGCAGACCATCAGAGGCCGGGGCGGTAGTTGGGAAGATTTCCGTCGGCGCGGCGATGCAAGCGATCCAAATCGAGCGGCTTGTTAATGGCCAAACGAAATCGATGGTCCTGCCACCGCTTCAACACGCACTCAGCCCGGGAACATCGGCCTTGGTGCCGGGACCGGACGTCATCGTGGGAGACATCGAAGACGTGGCACAATTTGATCCTCCCGTCGGCACGCAGGTCGGGCTGGCGATAGGAACAGACTCTTGTAACAACGGCGATCAGCCGGTCGATTGGTTTGCCTTGCCGAGCAACAACCATCCAGTCGTTCCGCAAAATCTTTACCGGATGAGTGGCGGAACCACTAACAACGAGCGCTTTGAACAAATTGGCCAGTCATGGATGAAACACACCTTCCTCGCATTGGAAGACTTTGTCTGCGGCAATTGCAACACCAGTGGATGCCAAACAGGCTCGCATCTCTGTCCGGGCTGCTCCGACCCATACGTGTCAGGCTTGAATGGTGACCAAAATAGCATCGGCTCCCGCGCATGGATCAATCCTTTCACCGGTGTTTTTCCAAGAGGAGACTCGCAAACGCCTCCAAACAACCACAACGGCCACGTTCACAACGGTGTGTCGCACCGGATTCTGGTGGAGATGAGTGATCTGATCCCAGCGCAAAATCCGGGAGCCAGCTACTTTGGCGAAGCGGCCTACCTCAACCCGCATGAATACACCTGGTGCCAGTCACATCCGACGCAATGCAACATTTTTAACAATTATTCGTATCGTCAGTTTTCAGTTACGGGCGGGCCTACCTTTTTCAACTTCCCATCCGTCGGTGCGACCGTCCGAATGCAGCCTGCCATACAGGCATGGGTAGCTACCGGTGCGACCGTAGACGAGTATGAATTCCGGCCAGAGGACGGTGCTATCTTTGTTGGATATAAGGTGACTGGCCCGGTCGGCGGTCTCTGGCATTATGAGTACGCCATCTTTAATATGAACTCGGACTGGGGCGTCGGATCCTTTTCTGTGCCTTTCGACGCCGGCGTTAACGTCAGTAACATTGGGTTTCATGCGCCACCCCAGCACCCTGGCTGGCCCCATGATGGCACGCAGGGAGACACGGGATATAGCAGCGCCCCATGGGATGTTAGCCAGGGCGGTAACGGAATCACATGGAGTACAGAGACTTTTGCGCAGAACCCCAATGCCAATGCGATTCGCTGGGGCACATTATATAATTTCCGATTTGATGCCGACCACCCGCCAAGCACTACCGTGACAGCAGTGGGGTTTTTTAAGATCCTAGGCAACGTATCTGTTGCAATCCCAGCTCCTGTCACAGGGACGCCAACGCCTACACCATCACCCACGCCAACCGCAAGTTGTCCTTGCCCTACTCCCAGCGCAACGCCCAGCCCGACTGCCACTCCAAGTTCAACACCAACTGTCACTCCGAGGCCCACACCTACGCCAAGAAACACGCCTGAGCCAAGATTGCGGCCCACTCCGGCGCCGCGTCCGTAATTACTGCTGAGCTCTGGCTGCCAGCCTGAACTTTGGGAATGCGGCGATCCCGCGGCCGCGGGACCGCTTTAAAAGCGCGAACATGTTCGCGCACTCCAAAACCTGCAGGTCTCGGCAGCTTGCCATGACAGAGATGCTCCCCGAAGCCGACGCGTTCGCTCTTTAGATAAATAGCAGCTGTCCACGTACGAGGCGGCGGCTTTCTTTCCCCCACTTCGACGCAGAAATTTGAAAATCTTCTTTACTTTTGCCGATCGCGCGTGAGACAATTCGCGTTCGCTCAACGGTCAACACGCTCGCCACAGCAAGGGGGTCCAACACACAATGTCGAAAATAACGCTTACCAGTTTGATGCTGCCGTTAATTCTGCTTCTCGGGGGAAGTTCGGGAAATTACGCTGCGCAATCGAAACAAAAGAGGTCAGACACGACGACGGGCATCTTTCAGAAGCTGATCGTTTTGGATGGAAGCGTTAGCGTCGCTCTCGATCTGAATCGGCTGAATGGAATGGGTTCAGTCGCGCAAAAAACCGGCGCCCCAGCCTGGATTTCCGATTTGCGGTTCGCCATCGCGGCGAATTCTTTCTTCACGATTCTCGCGTACAACGATGTCCTGCGCGGACCGGAACAGGGTTCAATGGCGCTCGTGCTCAAGGATGCTGACCAGGTGAGCTACAGCACGTTACCGCCGTCACTGGCCGGAGCCGTTAAGCAACTCGTCGTCGAAAAACTTTCGTCCGACCAGGAGTTCACTCTCGCGGTCCGCGATGCAAAGACAGGTTTTACGTTTTTCAATATCGAGGCCGAACGGTACGATTACGACGCCCAGGCGCAGTTGCTTAGCATAAGCGGTGGCCGGCTGCGCATTTCAAAGGAATTTGCCAATGCGCTTGGCAGACCCTCGGATGCCGGCGCAGTTGCAGGAAAAATCTCGATCGGAGCCGCGATGCAACCGATCGAGATCACGACAGTTGTTAATGGTGAACCCGGCGCAACGGTGCTGCCACCATTACAGCGGCCGTTGTTAGGGACTGTTCCAGGACCTGACGTTATTATAGGTGCGTTGATCGGCTTGTCGCAATTGGACAGCGGCGCTGTAAACGGGCGCGTGGGGCTGTCTTTGGGAACGGATGCCTGCAACAAAGGGACCGTAGACGTGGACTGGTTCGCGTTGCCGAATAACGACCATCCGTTTATTCCGCAGAACGTTTACCGAATGAGCGGCGGGACCAGTAACATCGATCGGTTCGAGCAAATCGGCCAATCTTGGGGTAAGCATTCATTTACAGCGGCATCATCAAACACCTGTGGCTTTGGATGCAATGGTGTAGGCAGCCAGCACCTTGGCTCCGGCTGCTCGGATGCATACGGCGCCGGTTTGAACGGCAGCCAAACCGGCATCGGTTCACGCGCATGGGTGAATCCATTTACCGGAAGTTTCAACGGTTCAACGGCGAATAATCACACCGGCCACGTTCATGACGCAACCTCTCACCGAATTCTGGTGGAAACGAGTGACCTCATTCCTGCCCAGAACATAGGCGCCACCTATTTTGCCGAAGCGGAATACATCGTCCCGCACGAATACACCTGGTGCCAAAGTCATCCGGGCCAGTGCAACATGTACAACAATGCTTCTTACCAGCAATATAACGTGAGTGGCGGCCCTACAAACTTCACCTTCAGCGCCGGTGGTTCCACCGTGCGCGAGCAGCCGGCGATCATGGCCTGGACCGGCGCGACGGTAAACCAGCATGAGCCTGACCCGGGAAATGATGGTATCTGGTTCATGGGTTACAAAGTAACCAACCCGTCTACTGGCGTGTGGCACTATGAATACGCTCTTTACAACCAGAACCTTGATCGCGGGATTCAATCCTTCACCGTGCCTAAAGGGCCCGGAGTTAATATTAGCAATATCGGATTTCATGCACCACCCCAGCATCCCGGTTTTGCGCATGATGGCACTCAGGGAGACGCTGGTTATAGCAGCACTCCGTGGAATGTTACCCAGGACGCAGGCTCAATTACCTGGACCACGGAAACTTTTGCGCAGAATCAGAATGCCAACGCAATTCGTTACGGCACGCTTTACAATTTTCGATTTGACGCCGATCAAGCGCCGAATCCGACAAATGCAGGTATAGGGTTCTTCAAGACGGGCTCAACAGAGTTTGTTATAATTCAAGCGCCTGGGAGCGTCCCCTTGCCAACACCAACCCCAACACCCACACCGACTCCAGTGCCAACAGCTACTCCTACTCCGACATCGACGCCTTGCGGCCAGTACGGAATAGCGCAGATCGGCGGCAGCATCACGCCGGGCACGACGGACACGGGCAATCACACTGACGACGGCACGACGTTTGTCTCGCTGCCGTTCAGTTACACCTTGTACGATCAGACCTACACTGGCATCAATGTGGACTCCAACGGCAAGGCCGAGTTCGTGAGCCCGCTTACCCAGTTTACCAACGCATGCCTGCCATGGGCCACTCACACCTACGTCGTGTTCCCGTACTGGGACGACCTCAGGACCGACGCAGGCACCTGGACATGCACACCAGGACCATGCGGCATTTACACTTCCACGTCAGGGACCTCCCCTAACCGCACCTTCAACATTGAGTGGAGGACCGTATACTATAACGCAGGATCCGGCAGTGGTAATGCCAACTTCGAGCTAAGGTTGTACGAGGGGCAGAGTCGGTTTGATGTGATCTACGGTAACCTGACCAACTCCAACACCTCGGCCACAGCCGGAGTGCAGAGAGACGACACGATCTTTAACCAATACTTCTGCAACGGCTCAGGCGGCGCGGCTACCGGCGGACAAAGCTATACGCTGCAAGGTTGCGGCAGTCCAACTCCGACACCGACTGCAACAGCAACGGCCACAACAACTCCTATGCCGACTGCTACGGCGACAGCGACCGCTACCGCCACAGCTACGGCGACGGCGACAGCGACGGCTACCGCTACAGCGACGGCAACTGCCAGCGCGACGGTTACCCCGACACCTCGGCCTACGCCAACTGCCAGACCTGTCCCCACGTCGAGACCTCGCCCGTCTCCGCCGCCCCGACCGTAGTTTCAACGATGCTAAAGGTGGAAACGCGTTGTCATCCGTAAAGGAGCGTGGCTCCACGGAGCTTTACGCTAATGTATTGTTCCCGCGACTGCGGGATGGCTTCATCGGCTGATATCTGCGTCTTCGGAGAAGCTGATCCACCTTTGACCGATGTGGCGATGCAAAAATTTTAGAATTTTCTTTCCTTTCGGCTGTGCGCGTGAGAAAAAGATTGGCTCACGCAATCGTATCGACGTAACCGTCACCAGAGGAGTCACCAAATAATGTCAAAATTAACTTTCACCGCTTTCCCGCTGCTGTTGCTCTTGCTTTTTGCCTCGCCGGAAGCCAGCCCAGGTAGTTCCGCTGCAAGGACGCAAAAACAACCTCTCAATCAAGCTCAGAGCGGAACGCTTCAGAAGATGATTGTCGAAAATGGAAGCGTCACGATCAATCTCGCTGTTAATCGCTTGAACGGCATCAGCTCCGCGCAGCAGAGCACGGTGATATTGCAGTTCACCGCTGCGGCTGATTCCTTTTTTCCAATCCTCGTTTTCAATGATTTGTTGCGCGGTCCAGAGCCCGGCTCAATCGCACTGATCCCACAAACGAAAGCGATCCCTGCGCTTCCTCCTGCGCTCGGCGCATCCCTCAACCAGCTTGTAATCGAAAAACTTTCTGCCGATGCGGCGTTCGACCTTGTCGTGCGTGACGCAAAAACAGGCTTCACATTTTTCAACATCGAAGGACACCAATACGATTACGATGCTACAGATCAGTTGCTCACCATCACTGGGGGAAGACTCCTCATTTCAAAAGAATTTGCCAGCGCGCTCGGCCGACCGGCAGACGTCAGCGCGGCAGTTGGAACAATTTCAATAGGCGCGGCGATGCAGGCGATAGAGATCGACCAGCTCGTTAACGGCGAGCCCAAATCAATGGCCATGCCGGCCCTGCGATATGGTGTGGGTTCGGAAACGCCAACTTTGGTGCCCGGTCCCGATGTCATTGTGGGCGACTTGCCAACCATGTCACAGTTCGGAAACGACACTGTAAACCATCTTGTTGGGCTGGGGGTGGGAACAACTTCTTGTAATAACGGCGACCAGCCCTTCAATTGGTTTCAGTTGCCAAATACCGACCACCCGGTTATTCCGCAAAATCTCTATCGGATGAGCGGTGGCGCTACCAATAACGAGCGGTTCGAACAGATCGGCCAATCCTGGCTTAAGCACGCATTTACGGCGTTGGAAGGCAGTGTCTGCGGCACTTGTACCACCAGCGGTTGCACCACGGGCACCCATCTATGCCCTGGTTGCTCCGACCCTTACAGCGCTAGCTTAAATGCGGGCCAAACCGGGATCGGCTCACGCGCGTGGGTGAACCCATTTACAGGCGCCTTTCCCTCGACTGCGAACAGTCACACCGGCCACACTCACACTGGAATATCGCATCGGGTTACGGTAGCTAGCAGCGATCTAAACCCTGCGCAGAACGCTGGCGCGACTTATTTTGCTGAAGGCCAATATGTGACTCCACATGAATTCGCCTGGTGCCAGAGTCATCCCGGGCAATGCAACATGTACAATAACGCCTCCTATCGTCAGTTTACCGTCACCGGCAGCGGGGATAACTACACATTTTCTTCCTCCGGCTCCACCGTGCGCATGAAGGCTGCCATTAACGCCTGGCAAACGCTCGGGGGCGCAACAGTAAACCAGATCGAGCCTGATCCGGGAAACGACGGGATTTGGTTCATGGGTTATAAAGTGACCAATCCTTCAACTGGCGTTTGGCACTATGAATACTCGCTGTACAACCAGAACCTCGATCGCTCTATCCAATCTTTTAGCGTACCAACCGGGCCAGGGGTAAACATCTCTAACATCGGGTTTCATGCACCGCGTCAGGAACCCGGTTGGGCGAATGATGGCACCCAGGGAAATACTGGATATAGCAGCGCGCCGTGGACTGTTCAGACGTCCAGTTCTATAACGTGGAGCACGGAAACTTTTGCACAGAATCAGAACGCCAACGCAATTCGCTTCGGCACGTTGTATAACTTCCGGTTTGATGCGGACCAGCCGCCAAACCCGACGAATGCAACAGTCGGCTTCTTTAAGACCGGCGGGCCCATGCCGGTTCTAATTCAGGCTCCAGGAGGTGTACCGACACCGTCCCCTACGCCCACACCTACCGCAACGGCAACGACAACTCCTACAGCTACGGCCACCGCTACGTTCACACCGACCGCGACCGCCACTGCTACCGCGACTGCAACTGCCACGGCTACTTTTACGCCAACGGCTACCGCAACGGCAACGTTCACGCCTACGCCAACACCAACAGCTACTCACACGCCTACACCAACCGCTACAGCTACGGCCACTGCCACGTTTACCCCGACACCAACGCCTATCGGAAGTGCTCCACCTTCTCCAACACCAACGGCTACTGCTACCGCGACTGCGACAGCTACTCCTACTGCAACCCTGACACCTACACCGCGGCCTACTCCGTCACCACGGGGTACGGCCCGGCCAAGGCCTCGG
>DASXJO010000104.1:0-7494 GCA_036497385.1 Candidatus Angelobacter sp.
CTGAAGTCGGCGGCAGTTTCGATGACTGTCACGACATGCATACTACACACGCCTGGTCCGTGGTTGAAGGACTGAACGTTGCGGACATGCTCACGGCGGATCGCGTTGTTGCCCGCATGGCCGTCTATCATTCCAGCGCCACTGGCAGCGAAGCCAGTTATGACATCACCGGAAGTTATTTTGAAAACCTCCGCATAGCCGGCCATCCAATCGAGGTAAAATTGGCCACTAACGTTTTCCACGATCACGATTCTTACTCAAAGTTGGCTAAGGCACACCATGCCCGCAAGATCGACGATTGGCTGGTGGGCGGCAAGCTGGCACAACTTGGGGATGATAAGCTGGCGGAGTTGGAAGACACTTATCATGCCCTGAGCGGCATGTCCGGATTGGTCAAGGAATGGAAGAAACCCAAACGCCCAGAGGACCGCGGAAGCTACTGGTTCTCTCCTGCCAACAATCTCGACTGGAAAGCGCAAGTCGGTTCGTCCGAAATCCTGGGATTTGGTTCCATCATTTGTATTCCCAAGTTCGGCGTCATTCGCCTTGCGGAAATGGTAGTGCATCATCATTCGCGAACACTGCGGATGTTCCGGGTGCAGATGTGCTCCTCAGGTCACGGTACTGCTGGTGGTGGAACCACAAGCGGTGGTGGCACTACTCCTCCAGCCTGATCGCGATTATTGCGTTAACGTTCTTTAATCTTACAAGCTGCAAAAATGGGCGGGCCTCTCTGGAAAAGCAATATGCTGAGGCCCGCCTTCTGTTTCAGAAGGGCTATAGCGACCAGCCCCTCCCACTCGCGGAAGCAGGTTACAAGGATTCGGGAAGCTACCCGGACCTGAATTGGCGGTTTCGTGTTCTTGCGGCGGAAGCCCGTAACCGCAAGGAACGACCCGCCGCAGCGCTTGAGCTTCTCGAACCTGAACCTCCTTCCAACATCCCTTCTGAAATTCTATGGCGTCGTAGAATTGCTCAGGCTATGTCTCTTTGCAAATTGAAAAGATACCCCGAGACTGAAGAACGTTTCGACCAGGCAGCAGCGCTTCATGCGGAACCGGGGGCCTTAGACTACGCTCGTGGCCGATGTGCAGAGTTCCAGCACAAAATAAAGGATGCCCAAAATTACCTGAGGTTGGTCACTGCGCAAACCTCAAACCCAGACCCTTTTCTCAAGGTTTACGCGCTGGCTACCCTCGCCGCGTTTGCCAGCCGCGATCTACATTACGATGATGCGATTGATTTGAATAAGGAGTGCCTAAGTATCCTTCGTTCATTGCATGCTCCTCCTCTCGAAGAACTGGTGTCGGGCAATTTGGGGGAGCTGTATGTGGACTTGGGGGATTTCCATAATGCTAAGCCATACTCTGAGGCGGCAGAGAAAACAGCCTCTGAGTTGAAGGATGGCAACCGGCCAAGATGGCTGGTCGATATCGGCAGGGCCCAGGCCATACAAGGACAATCGGGATTGGCGGAGCAGTCATACACTCAGGCCCTTGCTATGGCCTTAGAACTAGGAGATAAAAACATCGTTGTCGTGTCTTTACTTAATTTGACCGGTCTCAAGCTAAATCAGCATCAGCTTGATGCTGCGGAAAAATACCATCTTCAGATAGTCAATCTCGGGCTCAAAGATATTAAGTTAAGGGACTGGCAATCGGATGAGGCTGATATCGCAGGGGCTCATGGCAATTATGCCAAGGCCATTCTCGGTTTCCGCGAGGTACTCCAACAAATGGAAGAAGAGGACGCACGCCAACATCTCTTTCATTTCAAGGGAATTTGGTCGATCCAATCCCGATTGGCCGGCGCCTACGCTGGGCAAGGTAACGCTGCTGAAGCTGACAAGTGGTTCCAGCGCAGCATCGCCACCATGGATGCTGGCGCTAAAACCCTGAAGCACCAGGAACTCCGAACTGCCCTGCGCGACAATACGCCGATTTATGACGGATATGTGGCCTTCCTCATCGGCCAGAAACAATACGCAAAAGCGCTACAAGTCGCGCAATTAGGCCGCGCCCAGACATTATTGCTTGATGAGGAAGAAGGCAATCCTAAGAAGCCGGTCCCGGAGGACGCAAAAATCTGGCTCTCGAAAATCCAGCGCTATCTCGCTCGCGACAAATCAGTGCTACTCTCGTATTTTGAAAGTGAGGATGAATGCTATCTCTGGACGGTCACGGCCACACAGTTAAGCCTTTCCCCATTGGGCATAAAGGGGCCGGATTTAGATAACCTCATTGATTCCTATCAACAAGAAATCCAGCAGCATTTGCCTCTTGCGGACAGCTCGGTGGCGAACAAGCTTTATCGAATCCTCGTCCAGCCCGCCAGCGATCTCGTTCCCGCAGGTTCGCATGTGATTGTGGTGGCCGATAGCAAGAGCTACAGCATCAACTTTGAAACGCTGGTTTCGTCTCAGGGTGGGGACCATTACTGGATTGAGGATGTGGAGTTGGAGAATGCGCATTCTATCGATTTGCTCTTGGCCTCCCATCCTAAGCGTGCCCCCGCAAAGGGTCTGCTCTTGATAGGCGCTCCCGCTCAGGCTGATCCGCATTTTGTGGAATTGCCGCATGCCAAAGAAGAGATGGCGAGCGTGGAGAAACATTTTCCCTCCGGCAAAATAACCAGCTTTACTGGTCGCGACGCCACGCCCGATTCATATCTACAAAGTTCTCCCGGCATGTACAAATTTATTCACATGGCCACGCACGGTACTCCCGACGCCATTGATCCTCTCCAATCGGCAATTATTCTCTCTTCTGGCAAGGGTGGGAATTTTAAGCTTCTGGCCCGCGACATTGTCAATAGCAAAGTTCGGCTGAATGCGGATCTTGTTACGATTTCCGCGTGCGAGGGCGTCGGCACACAGATTCAGTCGCTGGAAGGCCTGCTTGGTTTGGAGTGGGCTTTCATGCGGGCCGGAGCGCATCGGGTAGTCGCAGCCATGTGGGACCAGGATGACGCCGTGACGCCGGCGCTAATGGACGACTTTTACGATCAACTCACAAAAGGTAAAAGTGCAACAGACGCGCTCCATCACGCCAAGTTATCGATACTGAAGGCCGGCGGTTTTCATGCCGCTCCTTATTACTGGGCATCACTCCAGCTCTACACGCGATCATAAAAACCGGCGCTCGTCAGGCGCCGGCATCTTGCAGGTTTGCTCATCCAAAATAATTCAGCAGCAATTCGGGAAAGTTATCGAAGCCGCCGAGCGTAATCTGTGCGCGTGCCGAATGGTTCTGGGCTGCATCCGGATCAACGTGCCTTTTCTTTTAGGCGCCGCGCCCAACTGCTTGTACTCCGCCACAAACTGCTGCTTTGCCCGATGCAGCAGCACACGCAGATACTCCCTGCTTACGCCCAGTTCCATGCACACTTCGTTTTTGTCTCTTTGTTCAAAGAAGACCGCTCGCAGAATTTTCTGGTCCTTGGCTGGAAGCTTTGCCAGCACACGCCGTACCTGCAGTTTGGTTTCTTCCGCCAGCAGCATGCCATCTGGCGTCAGGGATTGGTCGGTTGGGTCGCACTGCAGGTCATCCAGCGGCTTTACCCGTGCGCGCGAGCGGTACGATTCGCGGAGTATGTTGTTGCAGACCGAACTCACAAACGCGCCGAACCGTTCCGGCTGGCGAATGCCTCCTTCGGCCCGCACCGCTGCCCATGCCCGCAACAGCGTTTCCTGCTGTACGTCTTTGATATGCTCCGGACACATCAGCCGGCGCCGCAACTTGTTGTGTAGGATTTTGCTGAAATACGCCACAAAATGGGCTTCTGTGGTTACATCCTGCGTCCTGAGCTCATTCAGGTAAGTTTCGTTGAACTGGTGGAAATCCATGCATTGTGCGGTAGCCATCCCTGCTCCTTACAGCGCATTCTTCGCTCGAATTGGCGCTGCCGCAAACGGCATTCCCCCGCAGGGTCCGGGTTTCTCCTCCCATTGCCTGCCGGGCACATAATTGAATGTGTGCTAAACCGTTGCTTGTTTCATAAGACGCTGGTGCTCGGAATTTCCCTGTGAGGTTTTAACTTTTGTTTTTAAAGTTTTTTCGATGTGGAATGGCGTCGCTGGGAGGCACCACCGCAAGGGCAGGTTTTGGGTTCGATTCGTAAAAAGCGAGCTGGCGCAACTATTGGCACCGGCCCGCTTCATGGTGTAGGCCGCTTTCTTGGAAAATTCTTAGGGACGGGGCACAATCACGCCGCCAGTTTAGAAGTCTAAGGTTTAAAGGCGCGCTATTTTGGGCCCGTGCCCGTGCGAACCAGTATCCCGCCTATCTGGCAGTCTACCAGCGACGCCACCGGAAGCAGCCGTGCTGCCTTGCCCGGAGATAGAACTGCTGGAAGGGTAATGTGCGATGTCTCTTCATTTGCCTTGAAAGCTGCTGGGCGGAACCCACCGGTCACATCAGGTTCCTCATAATCGGAAGCTTCAATAGAAGCGATTTCATATTTTTCCTGCAACTCGGGAAACGCCTTCTTCAGAATAACAAGATTGAAGAACTCGATTGCATGCTCTTCCCGTTTGTTGGGATCGTGGTTAATCGGTCCGGCGCCAAAGAAGTAGCGGAGAACTCCCGGAGGGCAATGCGGCGACGGCGAACATTGCATTTCGCCTTGGTTACATTTCAGTTTTACTTTTTGCTGGTCATCGACGCGGTATTCCAGAATGTAATTCGTTGGCATTTTGCCAAACGGTTTCAGTGCTTTCTTGCCGAACTTTACATCAAGAGGCCTACCGCTGAAATTAATGCTTCTGGGGAATGGTAGATCCAGTACCACCAAACTGGGAGGCAAAAACCATTTCTCGGTCTCTGCGCTGAAGTCATCGAACCCCGGATTTAAATATGGATCAATGTTTTTCCGCTGGTCGCCCTGACCGTAGTAGGTATGCAGCCCGTCCGCGGAAAGTTCAAAGCGAAATCCCTTCGTCTTCTCACTCAGTTTTTTCGGATCTTGAGGGTCATTGAAACAAAAATAATGCTCCAGGTCTTTTCTGCCGGGATCAGGGAGCGGGACAAATGCTGTAAGTCTTTGTGACTGCTTCTGCAGCACCACCGCGAAGGCCCCTTCGAGGAGTATCTGTAGAGTATGTATTTTTGTTTCTTTGGAATGGGATCGCGTGTCATCCGAGTCCCCACGCGTGCACCCCTGCAAAACTCCCACCACGGGCAGGGATCCCAGAGCTTTCAAAAGATCTCGTCGATTCATATTTTCCCTTCTCCTGACATCTAGACCATGAGGCTTACTCTAATGCGCCGCTTCAAGGACCGACACCAATCGTAAATTATGGCCACTTATATGCCTGGAACGCGATTAGCTTGCTTTTCCCGTAAAGCTGAAACTGGCCCAGTAATATGGGTGCGGCCGGTCAACCAAAATCTGCTTCCGTGCCAGATAGATGGCCTGCACGATGGATTTCCCGGCGGCAATATTCTCATAAAAATTGATCATTAGGCGGGAGGTGCTGGCTGAGTCAACATCCCAATGACTGGCAACAACGCTTGGAACCCCCGCTATCAAGAATGCCCGAACCAGACTGTTGGTATCTAACAGCCCGCTCTCCCTGCCGACCGCTGTTGAGCACGCCGCCAATACCACGAGTTGCGATCGTATGAAAAGTTTCGGATCAATATCTGTTGCGCGCAATGAGTCATTGGCATTCAAAACCAGGCTTGTGCCGCTCCCGTCGCGTCGGCCATGGCCCATATAGTGAAATATTTGACTCAATGCGAGCTGGGAATGTATTTCACTCCAGCGTGTCGTTGAGGAATTTACGACGTGTGTTTGCGGAAAGAGGCGGGAGATTAAGTTTCTTTGAGCTTCCATCCCGGGTAGATAAGTGGAACCGGATGAACGAGACGCGTCAAGCAGGAGCAGTTCCGCGTCCAGGCCAACTGACGGGGGAACACGAAGTGCTTGCTCCATCCGTGTGCCAGGAGAGTATGCAACAGGATACTTCTCGCCGAAGTACCATCCTGCCGGACTGGTCAAGGCTTCCATGGAAAGGTTATAAGCCGATCGATCCAGTTCCACAATCACAGTCTGGGATTCCGGCAACGAAGCTATGATGGGCTGAAGTAATTGGGCATACAGCCATGTGCCTTCCTCCCGCAATTCAGACAATTTGGAATCAGGAGTCGCACACCGTTCAGAGAAATCACGCACCGTGCGCTCGAAATCCTGCTGCTTTACTTTCACCCAGGTGCTCTGTATTCCCTTCTCATTGGACAGCCATATCTGCAGGCCATCTTTGAAGTTGGCATAAACGAGACGCGTTTCCCCGGGGCCCATCACAGGTTTCTTCGAACTCTTGCCTTGATTCGGGTTCGACTTGGTGGTGGAAATTGTAACTTCCCTAGCGCGGAAGCCCTGAAGAAGCGGACGGCTCTGGTACCACTCCCACTTTTCCAGCGCTTCTTCAGCTTTTTTTTGCGCCAACAGAACACGAACAAGTCCTCGATAACTGTCATCCGTGGCCTTAAGCCATTTGAGGCGATCGCCTCCGTCCTTGAGGCTCTTCAATGTTGTCTCAGCAATTTTAATTGCGTTTTGGTATGCGCTTTTGGCTTCGTCCAGGCTGCCCAGTTCCCGATAAATATTTCCAGAGACGCGATTAACGTTCAGGGTAATGAAGTCATTTTGAACGGTTTTCAAGCTGCTACTTATTCTTTTGATCGTCGCCAATGCCATCTCAGGGTCGCCTTGCTGTAATTGAAGTTCTGCAGGCTCAATGTCATTAATCAGGCGATACTCGGTAAGATCAATCGTTTTGTCTTGGAGATTCGTCAGCAGGGATGACGCAGCCGCGTCCTCCGATTCTGCAAGCTTATATTGCTTTTGCGAAAGAAAGATGTTCCGCAGGCGAAGATGCAGCATGGCTTCACGGAAGGGATTGTGAACTGTAGCCATCCTGCGCAAGGCCAGCGTATGCTGAAGCACATCCCGCGCGGCATATAAAGAACCGGACTCCTCTGTGCACTGCCATAGAACCGCATAAAACTGGTCAAGCCGATCTCTGGGATAAATCCCTTCCCAATATCGTTTCAATCCTTCCACGCCTTGCTCCCACGCACCATCACATCGCCCTTGCTGAAGATGCATGCTGGCGGAAATGCCGAAAACGCGAAGTTCGAGCACAGGGAAATGCGACCGCTGTGCAAGATTCAGGCTCACTGCAGAATCGCTGTCGGATTCACCTAGTTCGCCGAGAAAGTTTTTGCATTGCGCCCTTTCCAGTGCAACCTGTCCCTGCAACCATCGATACTTGGTAGAAGAAAGCGCTTCCCACAGTGGGTTTGCGCGCACCAGGCATTGCTCTGCCAGCAAAAGACTTCGCTTTCCGTAAACCCATTGAAACTGCGCGAACAATTGTCCGGGCACGTTCTTATGGGCCTTAAATACTTCTTCCGCTATCTCTGCTTGGGAAATCGCTACGTCATGAAGTCCCCGTTCGTTGGCCACGACAGCGGCACTAAGCGCTCGCGC
>DASXJO010000105.1:0-4298 GCA_036497385.1 Candidatus Angelobacter sp.
GACTGCCGCGCCCGTCTATCGCGACCTGAAGAAGACAGAATTTGAAGGCTATCGCGCCACACGATCAAAAGGCAGTGAAGTTCTTGCGGTAGTAAAAGACGGGCAAGGGGTAAAAGTTTTAAATCCTGATGAAGAGGGCGAGGTCGTTCTTGATCACACGCCGTTCTATGCCGACTCAGGCGGCCAGGTCGGCGACATTGGCATTCTTTATGACGAATCGCATTCAAGCATTGTTGCCGAAGTGAATGGCTGCTATATGCCGGTGCAGGGAGTGCGTGCGCACAAGGTCAAAGCGCGCCAGCCCATTGTTGTGGGTATGAAAGTTGATCCCGTGGTCCATGTGGACGTGCGCGAGTCAACCATGCGCAACCACACCGCCACGCATCTGCTGCATGCCGCGCTGCGGGAAACGCTGGGGCCGCACGTGAAGCAGGCCGGCTCGCTGGTTGATCCCGGCCATCTACGTTTTGATTTTTCGCATTTTGCCGCCGTGGCTGATGAAGAACTGCAGGACATTGAAGACCTGATGAACAAGCACGTTCTGCGCAACACGCCCGTGGATACGATTGAAAATGTCCCGATAGACGTGGCCGTCAATGAATACAAGGCCATGGCGCTGTTCGGCGAGAAATATGGCGATCGCGTCCGCGTGGTGAAGATCGGCGAGTTCTCCACCGAGCTCTGCGGCGGCACACACACGCACGCCACCGGCGAAATTGGCCTGATTAAGATCATGAGTGAAGGCAGCGTTTCTTCCGGCGTCCGGCGCGTTGAGGCCATCAGCGGTGAAGGCTCGCTCAAGCATTTCCGGCTGGACCACAAGCTGGAAAACCTGGTGTCCTCGTTGATCCCTCAGACCAAATCTCATTCACCGGCAGAGGCCTTGCGCGGCGAACTCGATAAGAAAGATGCCGAAATCAAGAAGCTGCAAAAAGAACTGGAACAAATGCGGATGAAGTCCGCAGGCTCACAGGTGGCTTCAGTCGGAGAGAGGGCGCGCGATATCAAAGGTATAAGAGTTGTCGCGCAGCGCGTGGATAATCTTGATCGCGGCCAGATGCGGACGCTGGTGGACAACATGCGCAACAAACTCGGCTCCGGCGTGGTGGTGCTGGGCTCAGTGCAGGACGGCAAAGTCGCATTGATCGTCGGCGTCACGGCCGATCTCACTGCGCGCGTGCAGGCCGGAAAAGTTATCAAGCAGGTTGCAGAGAAAGTTGGCGGCTCCGGCGGCGGACGCCCTGACATGGCTGAAGCCGGCGGCAAAGATCCCGATAAGCTTGATGCGGCGTTGGACGAAGCCTATGCGGCAGTAGAAGGATTGCTTTCCTAAGATCGCTTAACGAAGCGAGCCCTCTGCAGGGACTTTCATGCAGCCCGGCGCTTGGCTTGCGCCTGCTATTCCTGTAGATTTCTTGTGTTCGGCTTAACTCATTCACAGCTCATTCACTGTTTATCTATCCAAGGAGAAACACTTGAAGAAATTTGTTATCGGTGTGATTGTTGGCTTGTTGATTCCGGCGATTGGCGGCTATTTATACATCAAGATGGGCATGATGCCTGTGGCCACGGCCTCTGCGCCGCTGCCCATGGAAGAGAAGATCGCAAAAATGGCCGTGCGCGCGCGGATGGCCAAAGACCCGGTGCAACAGTCGCCTGTTCCGGCGGACGAGCCCAACATGACGCAGGGCGCGCATGTTTACGTTGATAACTGCGCTTTCTGCCACGGCTTTCCCGGCGAGAAAGCCAGCTTCGCGTCCAAAGGCATGTTCCCGCTCCCGCCGCAGCTTCTCTCCGGTGACGACATGGTCACCGACGATCCGCCGGGCAGGATTTACTGGAAGGTGGAAAACGGAATCCGCCTGACCGGAATGCCAGGCTTTAAGGACATGCTCACGCCAACGCAGATGTGGCAGGTGTCGCAACTGTTGCAGCATGCTGACAAGCTGCCGGAGCAAACGAAGGCGGCCCTGACTAAACCCGCGGCCCTTCCAGTCGCGCCGCCGAGCCCAACCCCAGCAAGCATGGAAGGCAAGAGGCCAATACCATTCCATGGCAAGAAATAGCTACCGAATAGATGAGAAAAAGCGGGGCGGCCGCAAGTAAGCGCGGCAGCCCGTGGAAGTTGGTTAGAGCTTCTCGTGGAATTCGCAGCCAGAGCAGGAAATGAAGATTCCACCGGGAGTATTGCGTTCGCGGTCTTTCACGCGCTTTACGATCCGCGTCGGCTTGCCGCATTTAGGGCAATCAGTGCTCTTGGTGGTGTCCATGATTTTCTTGCGGTCTGCCGTTTTGGCAATCTTAGCCATGATTCAATCTTCTCCTGGGATGTCGGGTTTCCGCGGCCTCAAAATCGGCGGCGGCAAATGCGGCGGGAAATTTGGGGACAGCACGCTACTAAGCGGTGCGTCCAATGACCACAAAAAATGACCGCAACAATATGATTTTACACTGAGCGGGCTGTTTTCGTCTTTCGGATCGCGGCTCAGTCCCGCCCGCAGGCGCAAAAACCTGCGCTTTACTTGTAACCTGCACATCGGTTATCAATCTATACACTTGCACAATCAATTCAGGGGAGAAGGATGAAGAAACTAACGCTGGTATTGCTCACAGCCGTGGCGCTAAGCGCGTTCGCCGCGGACACCAAGGTTCAAGGTTATCTGGTGGATATAGCCTGTGCTTCTGAAGAAGGTCAACGCGCCAACTTTGGCGTTAAGCACTCCAAGGAGTGCCTGCAAATGCCGGATTGCGCCAAGAGCGGCTACGGCCTGCTTACGGACGACAAGAAAGTTATTAAATTTGACGCGGCGAGTAATGAAAAAGCCAAACAGTTCATTGCCGACATGAAGAAAGAGAAAGACATCAAGGTCAACGTAACCGGAACCATGAACGGCGAACGTATGACCGTTAGCAAGATTGAGCTGCAGTAAAACAGCGCTGATCAAATCTAGATTCAGGGCCGCGGATGATTGATGACTGCGGCCCTTTACTCTTGCTCGACCTCTCTCGTGGCTACATTTCCGGCGCAGTCCGATGAGCGCACGTTACCTTTGGCCATTGGCCGCAAGTGTCTGATTCAGTGTGGCTTATCGCCACAGCATGAATCCACGAGCCCCAGTCCCAATTGGGGGCTGTTCCTTCCGCAGACTGAAAAAGCAGCACTTAGCCCATTTGGCAAGCTTGGCCCCCCAAGTGCATTTATCCACCGCGAGGACTTCCCCACTCACTGAAAACTTGGAGGCCCCTATGAAGCGGTATTTACTTTTAGCTGTTGCAATGGTTGCCATGATATTGGCGACAGGCTGCGGCGGAACTGGCAATCTGAATGCCGGACCGACAAATGCCACCATCAACACTACTGACGGTCTGAACGATGCGATCGTTAAGTTTGAGCTTTCTGTCAGCTCGCTGACACTTACCGGAAGCGGAACCACAACCACCACGGGCAACCTGCTCTCTAAAACGTCCGAGGTTGAGTTTGTCCACCAGGCAGGGTCGTTTGAGCCTTTGGCCCTGGTCAACATTCCGCCGGGAACCTACTCGGGAGCATCGCTCACCGTTTCAAATCCTGAAGTCGTGGTCATGAACAATGCTGTACCGCCAGCGCCGGTAAAAATTTCGGCCACTCTTACCAGCGGCAGCGTAACGGTGACTTTCACCACCCCAATTACCGTGACCAGCAGCAACTCCTCAGTCCTCAACTTTGACCTGGATCTGGCAAATTCGGTCGTGCTAACCGGCACGCCGCCGACTTCAGCCACCGTGACGGCCAAATTCAACGTAACCACCGCGACGGCTAGCAACACCGACGAAGACAGCGGCGAAATGGACGACGTCCATGGAAGCGTGACATCCATTGCGGCTCCGAACTTCACTATCCAGACCCAGACCAGCAGCATCGTGTTTGCCACCGACGCCACCACGCAATTCAAAGATGGCATCACCTCGCTTTCACAGCTCAAGGTGGGTGACATTGTTGAAGTGGACGCAACCACCAAACCTGACGGCAGCAAGCTCGCCTCTAAAATTGGTGTGGAAGAAGGCCAGAGCGGCGAAGAAGCTGAAGGCGTAATTACCGCGGTGACCGGCGCGCCGGTCACGCAGATCACGATTGCTCATCAGGTTGATTCGTCCAACTCCGCTACGCCGCCGGTGACCGTGGATCTTGCCATCAGCGCGAGCACTGCGTTCTCCGTGCGTACAGACAAATTGAACCTGGGCGGAACCACGCCGGCGTTTGATGCCAGCCACATTGGCAAAGGCCAGCGCGTTGAAGCCGACACAGGCAGCAGCACCGT
>DASXJO010000106.1:0-4640 GCA_036497385.1 Candidatus Angelobacter sp.
CACTTCGATAAGCATGACGATCGCTACGCACGCACGTCAGAGTGGTTAGATGTCGTCGATCAAGCATGGAAACACGATCACGTGAATTACGACGGCAAATATTACAAAGTTGAGGATCTCGTATTACAGCCCAAGCCGGTATCTCGACCTCGACCGGTAATTTATGCCGGCGGCGAATCAGAGGCAGCCAAGAATTTGATTTCGCAGAAATGCGATGCCTATGTAATGCATGGCGATCCGCCGGAGAAGATCCGCGAAAAAGTTCGCGATCTCTCCACTCGTCGGGAAAAATGGGGCCTGCCGCCGATGCAGTTCGGCGTCGCGGCTTATGCCATTGTTCGCGATACGGAACGTGAAGCGCAGGAAGAGTTGCGCCGCATTACTGATGTCCAGCAGAACGCCGCTGGATACCAGAATTACCAGCAGTGGCTGGCGAATACACAACTTGAGCAACGCGTTTCATTGGAAGATTACTCCGTCTCGAATCGCGGTCTGCGGTCTGGACTGGTGGGAACGCCGGAGCAGGTGGCTGAGCGCATCGCCGAATTTGAAGATGCCGGCGCTGGCCTATTGCTATTGCAATTCAGCCCTCAATTGGAAGAGATGGAGCGGTTTTCCCAGCAGGTAATCCGGGCCGGAAGCCGAATGCTGGCCCAGGCTGTTGAGTCCCGTACGCTGGCCCGTGCAGTTTAGCGACTTTCGCGTCCCGCGAAACTGAAGAGACCGGCCAGCCACCAACGCTAGACTGGCTGGCTGCTCTTCAGAAGCAGACGAGCTTCATGCTCCTTCCCGGAAGCTCGTCTGCCTTGAATTTCATCTGAGTCATAGGGGAGGGTACACGGTAGGGTACAGACCGGGCGCATACCTGACACCTCGACGCGCAAGGTGGTCAGGCGAGACAAGCACGTCGGCCCAAGGCGGAGCTTCTTGGTCCACACGGCGATTTGCCTTTTATTCACTGTATCTGCTATGTTCGCTTAGTCATGCTAGGCGCCTCTCACGCAGCGGAACAGGTCAATTGGCTCTTTCTGGATATGAATTCGTATTTTGCGTCTGTGGAGCAGCAGGTCCAGCCCCACCTGCGCGGAAAGCCTACAGCGGTTGTGACGGTGGATGCGGATTCAACGGTCTGTATTGCCGCCAGCTACGAAGCCAAGGCATTTGGCGTAAGCACCGGAACCGCTCTGGGCGAAGCGCGGAAGAAATGTCCTGACCTGAATGTGGTGGTGGCCCGGCACGAGATCTATGTTGAATACCACGAAAAAATAAAAGCCGCAGTTGAGCAAAACTGCCTCCACGTTTCAAAAATCGTTTCCATTGATGAAATGGAATGCCGGCTGGGTGGGCGCGACAGGCAAATATCGAATGCCCAGGAGCTGGCCCGCCAGGTGAAGCGAGCGATTTATTCCGTTGGGGAAATGCTGCATTGTTCCGTTGGGCTGGCACCGAACCGTTTTCTGGCCAAGGTGGCTTCAAACATGAAGAAACCGGATGGCCTGATAACGCTTACCGCAGACCAACTTCCGCAGATTTTGTTCCGATTAAAACCTCGCGACCTGCCGGGAATTGGCCACAACATGGAACAGCGCCTACTCAAACAGGGCATTGCGACGATGGAGCAACTCTGGCAGCTTGATATGGACCGCATGACTCAGCTTTGGGGTGGAGTATTGGGCACGCGCTTTTGGCTAAAACTGCGTGGAATCGACTTTGACGAACGAGAGTCGCAAACGAGCAGCATTAGCCACCAGCACGTCCTGCCGCCTGAGCTGCGGACGCGAGAACAGGCGTGTGCCGTCGGCAAGAAACTGCTGCACAAAGCCGCAGTACGCTTGCGCCAAGCCAAACTCTGGACCAGCGCGATGGTGATCTATGTCCTATTTTCGAAGGAACAAGCCAAAGAGGATGATCCGCGCGGCTACTGGCTGCATTATGACCGTCCGGTGTGGGAAGCCAGTTTGCGCTTCCCTTGCTGCCAGGACACCGTGACGCTGGTGAATGTTTTCCAGGAAGCGTGGAGAGACTGCCCTAAATTCAGGCCGGTGATGGTGAGCGTGGCGCTGATGGATCTGATCCCGGAAAACATGCGGAACATGACGCTCTTTGACGAGATGTATGGAGCAGGAAAGTTTGATCGGCTGGCCGAGGTGATGGACAGTGTCAACGCAAAGTATGGCTCCACAACTTTGTATCTGGGCGGGATTCACAAAGTTCGGGAGGCTGCGCCACCCAGAATCGCGTTTAAGAGCATTCCGGATATGAACTTGAAGTAAGACGGCCCTTCATCGAGCCAAAAGGTCGCGATCGAGGCGGTGATCCACGCTGAAAGCGGACGGCTCAGAGCTATTTGGCTTCTAGGTCAGGGAACCGGAGTTTGTTATAATCGAGTTTCCTTTTTCTCCCATCCGGCGTTTCTGCGCTTGTGGGTGCAAACAGGCCCAGAGCGGAAGTGGTGGAACTGGCAGACACACCATCTTGAGGGGGTGGCGCCGAAAGGCGTGGGGGTTCAAATCCCCCCTTCCGCACCAAAGTTTTGAAAGGATTTTTGATTCCAGATGCTTAGCATTTTAATAACCATTGTTCATGTGATTGTTTGTGCGGTGCTGATTGTGGTGGTGTTGCTGCAACACGGCAAGAGCGCCGATATCGCCGCGACTTTTGGTGGTATGGGCAGCCAGACGGCGTTCGGCCCGCGCGGCACAGCCACCGTCTTTTCCCGCCTGACCACGTGGTGCGCCATTATCTTCATGGTGACGTCCATGGCGCTGACGTATATCAGCAGCCTGCACGGATCATCTTCAGTGATGGATAGGATCCCCACGCCGGTTGAGACGCCAAAGAAGTAAGCGCGGTTTGATTTTCAGCAGAGCCGCTTTCGGGCGGCTTATGCTTTTTGGATACTAGTTCCCTGCCGGCGGGATTATTTTGATCGTGAATCCCTGCGCTAGCTGCGGAACGCTTCTGCAATTAACATATTTGTATGATCCACAAAGTCTTTCCCGTGGGGCCGCTGCAATGCAACTGCTCCGTCATTGGCGACGAGAAAACCCACGAAGCCATGGTGATTGACCCGGGCGATCAGATTGAAGGAATCCTGGAGATACTGCGCCAGGAAAAACTCACGCTGAAGCAGTTTGTGATAACCCATGCGCATATTGATCATGTGGGCGGCGCAATGAAGCTCAAAGCAGCTACAGGCGCGCCGATTCTAATGAACCAGAACGATCATGCCCTATTGAAGATGCTCGACGTGCAAGCGGCATGGGTCGGCATGCGGCCGGCTGGAGACGTTCAGGTGGATGAAGCGATTGGCCAAGGGCGTGTGCTGAAGATCGGCGAGATAACTTCAAACGTGATTCACACGCCCGGACACACTGAAGGCAGTATCTGTGTTTATTTTCCGGCCGAAAAGAAACTGATCGCAGGGGATACACTCTTTGCCGGCAGCATTGGCCGCACTGATCTGCCTGGTGGATCGATGGATAAAATTATGCGCTCACTGCATACGCAAGTGCTGGCCCTGCCAGATGAGACAGAAGTCGTGCCTGGTCATGGGCCGGTGACGACCATCGGCGAAGAGCGCGAGACGAATCCGTTTTTGCAGAAATAAGTTTAGTCAGCCAGATAGCTGATTTCTGTCCTGCGGATGCGGTAGGCGGCGAACACCAGAATTGCGGCGCTTAAGACTAGCAATCCAGGGATCGCCAGCCACGGCGAAACTGGCTCAGCCATGACGGTGAACAGCGCCATGAGGCCGTCGGGCGGAATGGTGACCGGGGAAAGCTGCTTTAGATAAAACGTGACGCTGAATTTCTGCAGCAGTGAAGGCGCAACGGCATGGAACGATTCCCACAACAGCACCACCACTCCTGGGATGATCGGGTTTTTAAAGATCAGGCTCAACGCCAGGAAGATCGAACCGAATCCAAGGCAGGCGAGCACGGTTACCAGCAGATAGGAGCCTAGCTGTCCCAAACCGGGCCCATTGAAGACATACGCTCGACCGGGAGCGCCAAAATGTCCATAGACAAAAGTGAAGCAAAGCAGTACGGAAGCGCAAAAGATCAACGATGTAGTGATTAATCCGGCCAGAAACTTCCCTGCGACCAGCAGTTCGCGCCGCATGGGCGAGAGAAAATAGTAATGCAGACTTTTCTCTACGATCTCACCGCGAAACAACCACGTGAAAAGACCCATGCAGCCAAAGAAAATCCCAACGCGCAAATAAAATATCTGGAATGTGTAGGCCAGCACTCGCGTATCTTCTTCAATGCTGCAATTGCGGCCCATGGGGCTGGTAAGCGCGTGGATGCCAAACATTAGAGTGGGAGCAAATGCGAGCAGATAGATCCATATGCTGCGGCGCATCCAGAGAGTCTTCTTGATTTCAATGCGCAGAAGAGCCGCCAATTGCGAGGCCCACAACTGCCACGGCAATTCGCTGAATGACTTGCGCGGACGCGCGATGGTCGCTGTGCTCATACGGTGCCTCCTCCGCTGCCGATCAGGTATTGATAGACGGAGTTCACGTCATCATCATTGGGAGCCACTGTATCCACGGCAAAATCATCTTCCACCACTATTTTGTTCAGGACTTCATAGAACCGGTCGGCATCCCTGGTGCGGACCAGAACGCCCTT
>DASXJO010000107.1:0-15442 GCA_036497385.1 Candidatus Angelobacter sp.
AACACAAATATCGCGGCAACAAGAGCCGCAGCAAAGAGATGACGGCCAAAGAAGCGTTTGATCACGTGCTGGCCAGCGTCACCGGCGCGCAGCCGGAAGCCTCATCGAACGCCAAAAAGAAAAAGAAATAAACCAAAAACATTTACCACAAAGGACACGAAGGAACCGAATCTTCGGAATAACGTAAACACAATTCGTCATCCCGATGGGCGTGAGCGAGCCCGCGTTTTCATCAGCGGGCGAGTAGCCCTGAGGGACCTTATGTTTTGGTCTTGCTGAAATCTACTGGAACTCCCTCCTTCATGAGCCCTTCTGGATACCAATTCGCAGCCAGGTCCTTCCATCCCGGGTTCTTAGATTCGACAAGCTTATTCTTCTTTTCCCTGCGCCAGCCCTTAATCTCTTTCTCGCGGACAATCGCCGCTTCTATATTCGTGAATTGCTCAAAGTAAACCAGGCGATAGCATTTATATTTCGTTGTGAAATATCCGCCCTGATCATTTTTATGCTGCCAAATGCGCATAAAAAGAAGTGCTGTCACGCCGTGTATAACGCACGGCGCGAAGTGCTTCCCATCATGTAAACGTAAGAGACTTTCTCCATTGATAAGGCACAAGGTCCCTCAGGGCTACTCGCCCGCTGATGAAAACGCGGGCTCGCTCACGCCCGTCGGGATGACGATTAAGTGAGAAGGAGATTATTACATTACGTACAAAACCTAGACTACGTACGAAACTACTGATAACCGAGAGGCCATTGAAGCAGCAGGAAATTCAAACAGCAGACCGTTCTAAATCCCCGGCTTGCCTTCCATGCGCAGCTTCTTTAATCTTGCTTCGCTCCACAGGGAGAAGAACTCAGCTATGCCAAAATTCATTCGCCATATAGCTATATTCGTTTTGCTCGTTACAGCAATCGGCAGTCCGGCCCAGAAGCGCAAGCCGCAACCAGCCGCCAGCACGGAGCCCTCGCAGCCAATCAAGCTGATGGTGGACGCGACCCATGCGCCGGAAAAGATCCTGCATGCGCAGCTGGAGATTCAGGTAACTGCGGGCGAGGTAAAACTTGTTTACCCCAAGTGGATTCCCGGCGAGCACGGCCCCACCGGCCCCATCACTGACCTCACAGGTTTAATGTTCTTCGCCAACGGAAAGCGCCTGAACTGGCGGCGCGATCTGGATGAGATGTACACCATCCATGTCACGGTGCCGCAAGGCGTCAGCACGCTGGAAGCAAAGTTGGACTTGGTGATGCCTGCGCCGCCGGAAGGCTTTTCGTCGGGAGCATCGGCCACTACGCAACTCGATATGCTCAGCTGGAACCAGGTTGTCCTCTACGTTCTTGGAAAACCTACTGACGATATTCCGATTGTTGCATCTCTAAAGCTGCCGACGGGCTGGAAATATGGCACTGCATTGCCGGTGACGGGTGAGAGCGGCGGGCAAATTAATTTCCAGCAGGTATCGTTGACCACGCTGGTGGATTCGCCGGTTCTTTCCGGAGCGCACTTCCGCCGCATTCCGCTAACGCCTGAAGGTCCGATTCAGCATTACATCGATGAAGTTTCTGACGGCGAAGCCGCTTTGGACATGCCGCAAGCCACCATCGATCAGTACAAACATCTGATCGCGGAAACCGGCGCACTCTACGGTGCGCGGCACTATCGTGACTATCACTTTCTACTGACTTTGAGCGACCACACGGCACATTTTGGCCTGGAACATCATGAGTCGAGCGATGACCGCGTCGCCGAGCGCACCATGATTGATGACGATGCGCGCTGGCTTGCCGGCAGTCTGTTGTCGCATGAGATGACGCATTCATGGAATGGCAAGTATCGCCGTCCCAAAGGACTGGCAACTCCGGACTATCAGGTACCGATGGAAGGCGACCTGCTTTGGGTGTATGAAGGGCTCACGCAATATCTCGGCGATATTCTTGCCCCGCGCGCCGGACTGTGGACGAAGCAGCAATTCCTGGATGAAACGGCAGAAACAGCCGCCGCACTGGACCACACTCCAGGCCGGTCTTGGCGGCCTTTGCAGGATACAGCCGATGCCGCGCAGCTGCTCTATAACGCTCCACCTGAGTTCGAAAACTGGCGTCGCAGTGTGGACTACTATCCTGAAGGTTTCCTGATTTGGCTGGAAGCCGACACAGTTATCCGGCAGCAGACCAAGGGCCAGAAGTCAATGACCGATTTCTGTCACATCTTCCACGGCGGCGGCAACACTCCGCCCAAGGTCATCACTTACACGTTCGATGATGTAGTGAAAACGCTGAATGAAGTTACGCCTTATGATTGGGCAAAATTCCTGCGCGACCGGCTGGATACCTACGGTCCGGGCGCTCCGCTGGGCGGCATCATTAATGGTGGCTGGAAGCTGGTTTATGACGACAAGCCCAGTGAGTTCACCAAAGCCATAGAAAAAACCCGCAACGCCGTGGACGCTCGTTTCTCCATTGGGCTCTCGCTCGATGACAAGGGCGGCATTCACGATGTGATTGTTGACTCCGCTGCATGGAAGGCAGGGATTGCGCCGGGAACCACGCTCGTCGCGGTAAACGGCAGAAAGTTTAATCCTGACATTCTGCGCGACGCGCTGAAAGCAGGGAAGGGAAATGGACCGAACCTGGAACTGCTGGTGATGAATGGCGATTACTATAAAACGTTTACCCTGAACTATCACGATGGCGAGAAATACGCTCACCTGGTGCGCGATGAATCGAAGCCGGACGTGCTGAGCGAGATTATCAAGCCGCTGGCGAAGTGAGTCCTTCTGAAATCCCGAACCCGCGCAGCTAACCTGCGGACGTACTGGGTAATTGATGCGCGGGTGAGGGAACGCTACCAACACGATTCACCTTAGGTGCTAACCAGAAAGATTGTTGATGAGATAGTGATCCCTCGCTCCGCTCGGGATTTTAGAAAAAAGCCCATCATCCGATGTCCTCCACTCCTGCAAACAAATCTGTTTCCATTTCCAGCTTTCTCGGCTTGATGCTGTTGGCCAGGTGAAACACTTCCATCTTGCCGCGTTTGCGCATCGTATCTTCAAAAAAGCCGAACAGCGGCGCTTGCGACGTATGCAGCTTAAAAGCCGCAATCTTGGCGTCAATTTCATGCTGCGTGAGTTCTAGGATCGTCGTGGTAGGCGCCAGCGACACCGGTTGCCGCTCGGGTATGGTGAACAACGCGGTAGCGTAATAGAGCTTCTGGGTGCGATGCGGCGTAAGACCACTTTCCAGTTGTTCGGCAAACCGGTTCGTCCGTCCGGCCCAGTGGCAGGCCATGGTGGCGAAAATGGAAACCATCGAGTGGTCGGGGTGAGCCGTGATTGCGCCTTCAGTGCCCATCGTCATTATCACGTGCGGACGCAGCTCACGAACGTGGCGAGTCAGGTCGCCAACTACAGCATAAAAATCCTGTCGGTCAAGCTTCCCGTCGGGATGGTTGAGCACGGTCCCGCAGCTCACTTTCAGCAATTTGCAGGCGGCTTGGAACTCCAGGCGGCGGGCGGCGGACAGTTCATCGTCTGACTTGGTTGCGCCGCGATGCGTCGCTGCCTGGCCCGGCGTAAGGCAAATCACGTGAGTTTCCACGCCGCGTTCGGCATAGCGCATTAAAGTTCCGCCAAAGCTGCCGGCTTCGTCGTCAGGATGCGCAGTAAAACAAAGGAGGCGAAGCATCTTTTTTCTCTTTATCCTTGTCTCATCAGGTGGAGCTTCTTGTGTATCATGCCGGGTCGTTTCACGCCACATGCCGGAAGCCGGAAAAGAGCTGCCATGCATCTCCGAGCAATCACTCTTAGCGGTCTTCTTTTGATTGTTGCCGGTTTTGGCGTTGCCGCCGTGGCCAGAAACTCGCCCAAGCCACTGCCGAGCATGCGTTCCAATTTGCCGGCGGGGTATGACGTGCTGGTACTTAAGCCATCAAAAGCCACGCTTTCCCTCATTGGATTGATCGAGTGTCCGGAACTGGAAGGCGCACAGCACGTGGCGGAAGGCTCACATAGAAGGCTTATCTCCGCAGACGGTACAACGGTCAAACAGTTTCCGCAGCGGTTCAGCTTCCGTATTACCGCATCCCTGCGGAAGATTTTCATTGAAGGACCGGGCACGTCCGTTGATGTAGCTGGCGATCCCCATGAATTGCTGCTTAAGCTGAAATTCCGCGTCCGTGCCTATCAGGGTCTGGAATCGCGGGAGATCGTTCCGCAATCTATTGAAATGATTGGCATGCCGGCCGATGTGCCCTCTGACGAGCGCGTCTATCGCATCAATATCGATACAGGAAATCTTCCCATCACCGACCGCGTGGTTGTTGAAATTTTTTCGCCGCAAGGCGAGCTTCTAACCCATTTTCCTTTTATTTTGCTTTG
The DNA here is from genome assembly GCA_036497385.1 of Candidatus Angelobacter sp. Lineage (GTDB taxonomy): Bacteria > Acidobacteriota > Terriglobia > Terriglobales > Acidobacteriaceae > Angelobacter. The sequence goes on from DASXJO010000107.1 coordinate 4,383, forward strand.
AGTTTCGTTAGGTTTTTAAAGGAGCAGGCTGCGTGGCGGACTGCCAGTCCGCTTGCGGCCCCAGCGCCGCATTCAATGCAGGCTTTGGCACAGCAGCTGGCAGTTCTACCGGCGCGGGCATCCAAGCGCGGATTTCCGGCATAGCAGCGCGTGCAGCCACCTCTCCGCAGCGGATCAAGTCGGTTGCGCGAACAAAATCGTCATAAGCAAACTCGCCGATTTCCGGTTGCAGCACGATGTCAGACGCGGCTTTCCACGTGCCGCACATCCGCTCCTGGGCTATAGAGAAGCATTGCCCAATTACGTCAAAAACATGGCGCGGGCCTCCGGGCTTAACCCAATGCGCTGCCAAATGGACGGAAATCACGCGCTCCGCCCCCATTTCGCGCAGGGGAGCCGCCGGAACAGAATGGGCCAGCAGACCATCCACCAGCAGTTGTCCGCCGATCCTTACCGGCTGGAACATGCCTGGATAAGCGCAGCTCGCGCGCACAGGATCCACCAAGTCGCCTTTGGTAAAGACCACGGCATCGCCGGTGATAATGTCAGTGGCGGCAATGGCCATGGGAATCTTCAACTCTTCAAAAGTTTTACAGCGCAAGATCTTGCGCAGGAAAATTGACATTTTGTCATTGCTGAAAAGGCCGAAGCGGGAGAAAGTCCAGCGCGAAAAATCTTTGAATCGGACCAAAGCCGCAACTTCTTCCAATTCTTTGGCAGTGATGCCGCTGGCGTAAGCCGCGCCGATTACCGATCCAACGCTGGTGCCGGCGATGAAGTCAATGGGGATATTTTCTTCTTCCAGAACTTTCAGGATGCCGATATGCGCCAGACCGCGGGCAAAGCCTCCACCCAGCGCAATGCCGACTTTGGGAATCCGCGGCGGCTCAACGGGAGGCGGTTCCGGAACGGTTTGGCGGGCAAGTTCTCGTCCCAGGGCGCGGACAGACCGTACGATTTTATTCAGCGGATTCTTCAACGGCGCTCCTTAATCTGGCGACTTGCCGTAACCAGATTGCACCTTTATCGTAAGATGCTGGTTAACCGAAAGCGTTTGCACAGTAACTTAGACCGTAAATATCAACTGTAAGTTTCACTCTATTTTTCCGCTAAACCGAGACAACTTCTAATGACGTTGGTAACCTCAAAGCGGCCCAAAATGGGCCCAGAAAGCCTAAAAATGGCCTGTTTGTCCTCATTTTTCTTGTTCAAGCGGATACGCTCTTGACAAAAATGGTGCGAGAATTTTCCGCCGGCGCGCTGGTTTTGCGGTACATGCAGAAACAGTGGTGGGTCGCGGTGATTGAGCCCGGCCGAGAAGGCGAGCCAGAGGACCGCAAAAATGTTGTCGCTCTGCCTAAAGGCAATGTCGACGCCGGAGAGAAACCCGCGGAAACCGCGCTACGTGAAGTGCATGAAGAAACCGGCCTGAAAGCCACGCTGATCACCAAACTTGGCGACATCAAATATGTCTATGTGCGCAAATGGGCCGGCAACGTAAAGGCCTTCAAGATTGTGTCGTTTTTTCTTACGAAATATCAGTCCGGCCAGATTGATAGCGTTACGGAAGCCATGCGGCATGAAGTCCGCCGCGCCTACTGGCTGCCGCTGGCCGATGCTCCCGGTAAACTCAGCTATAACGGTGAACGCCAAATGGCGGAAAAAGCTCTTGCGTACATTGACGCTCATCCTGATGAAATGGCTTGAATAGCTTGTGGAGCGGTCGCCCTTGCCTGACCTTCATTGCGGGTAATTACTCAGGCTTTCTACCGCTTCCACCGTTTTTCTCTGTGATTCTCAGTGCCCTCTGTGGTAAAAGTTGATTTTTGATCGGAGCTTAGCAATGCCTGAAGGCTACTATGTTCCTTTTTCCGCTTTAGTGGACGCTCCGTACTGGCACTACAAATTTGGCCACGGGCCCAAAGCGAATAATTCCGCCGGAATCATTCCCAAGGGTGGTCTCATCCATGTACAGGGACCGGCCGGCGCATGGGGCGGCACCCACCAGAGCGCCTATCTGATGGGCGTGGGTCGAATCATCGTAAAGATCGGCGATTTCCAGCCCGCACCAGCGCTGACCACGAATTCCTAATCCAATTCTTGCGCCTTAGTGGTTCTTTACTGCAAACTCAGAGAATGCCAATTCCATGTGGGTTGGGGCGCCGTCCATCACGCTGTCCAGCACCACCTTGGCGGGTAATTGCAGTGTGCTTATGGGCTGGTGATCAATTTTGAGCGCCAGCTTTACCACGCCGGCTCCTGATGTTGGCTTGTAATCTGCGTCATAGCCCGTAAGCACAAACCCCTTTGGCGTGTGCGCAAATTGCGGTCGCACTGAGCTGTTAAAGTCCGGCGAATTTACCTTGATATCGGTGATGATAAGGTTTTTGCCCATCATGGTAACCACGTCCGCCGCGCCGTCTTTGTAAGAAAGCCGGTATTGGGTACCCAGATCTTCCAGTTTGTAAACGCTGTCGGCGGTCGGTAGGGGAGAGTTCAGCATGAATAATTCCCAGGTGGTAAAAAAGCCGTTGATGGCCTGGTCCATGCCGGAATAAATATCCTCAAAGCCTTTGCGCTGCTGTTCAGTCGATGGTGCTGTGTCCGTCTGGTGCGTGACGGTTACCTTGTCGGCCCGATCCAGCAGCATGGAAAAGTGTATTCCGTTCAAGAGCTTGAGTCCGGCTTGCGCAGCGGCAGGATCGGCCGCGAGTTGGTCTTTCAGCACCAGCTCCCAGTTCGGCTTCACGGTGGCGCGGAACTCATCCAAACCCGCCGTGCGCAGGCTGTAATACGCGTGGCGCGCATCTTCGATCAACTTCTTGCTATCCGTTACGGTTGTCTGGGACTGCGCCATTCCAACAAGACAGCAAGCCATCAGCAACGGCAAACAAAGTTTGCGCCAGCCAGGTTTCATAAAAACTCCAAAAAGCAATTTTTGAGGGCTGCCCTATTATGCCTCTCATCGTCTGCGGAAAGCAGTGAAATAGTTCACTCTGCAGGTTACTGACGTTTGCCCCGGTTGCACATCAGCGGAGCTACTGGGACTGCGCAGAAAAGATCCGTACAGAGTTTTTGGGCTGCTTTATTCGTCCGCCGATTTCTTCTTTTTCGGAGGAAGGCGCTTTTGCATGGGAACAAGTTTTAAGATCTCAGAAGGGGGAACAGCGAGCCCATGCGAGAGCTGGAGAAGGCCATCAAAAGAAACGGTTTGCTCGGCGCGCTCTATTCTTCCAATCTGATTGCGGTGAAAGTCACACATCTCCGCAAGCTTCTCCTGGGAGAGACGCCGTTCAATCCGTAGCCTTCGGACCTGTCTGCCGAATAAAATCAATGCGCTGGGCACGCCGTATAGTCTTTCGGCAAGACGCACAAATCTACATCCTGACTAGATAGCACCTTGATTCGGTGTATAATTCGGCGCGACGGTATGGCCCCAAATCCACCAGAAATCACGTACGTTGCCTGTTTCACCGAAGACGATGGCGTTTATTCCTGCGGACACCATCATCCGACCATCCGAGAAGCGATGAACTGCCTGGTTCCGGATGGCGGGAGCTTTATTCGTGCCTATGACGCCGGGACCCTCCGTTCTCTTTCGAATCGAGAATTTATTGATTTTCTCGAATCGCTGGAACAGATGCCCTGGAGTCGGCGCAGCAAAGCTCAAGGAGGCGCAGTCGCGGTTCCCACTCCAGAGATTGCCGAATGAGAGCCGTCAGAGGGGAAGGGTGAAACGTTTTCCCCCGAAGTCGGACAAGCAAGCCTTCTCGATTCCTGCGCTCTGCCTGGATCTTAGCTTGTACCCAATGCGGTCGCTTTTGTACAAACAAAAGACGAATATTTGGATCGAAGCAACTGCGGAGAAATGTTTCCCGAAACTTCCCTCCGGTTTTGTTGTTCTCTGAATCTAGTCGAATGCGCTATTGATTGCATATTGCCTGTGTTATCAATGATCTAGGCTTTCACCCCTTAGGGATGAACACATAATAGCCCATGTTTGAAAGCGAATCAATATCGAAAATAGCCAATGGCCAGAATTACGAATAAACTGCGAAACAGTACATGCCCCTGGCTGCTTTTTCCGCCCGCATGAGAGAATAAACCCTCAACCACAAAGGAAGGGAACAATCGGGGAGAACTCGGATAAGAAAGCCCGTAGCAGACGGATCGAGATGGTCCACACGGACGGAAAACCTGGGGTCAGGGGCATCGGAAACAAAACCGTCCGGGAAGGGGCGGAGACGCGGAGATCAGTCGAGATAGTGAATAGAGCGACGCGAGCTAAAGACGACTGAGCCCCCACGCCATCCCTACGGCTGCGGCGGTGCTGAGCAGGTTTACCAGATCGTTATTGAGCCAGCCGCGACGCTCAAAAACGGCTCCCAGCAGGCTGTCGATTACGGTACCGAAGAAACCGGCCAAAACGATCGTGGCAATCTGGCCGACAGGCACAAGATTCGTAGCGACGGCGGCAACAGCCACGCTTGCCGCCCCCAGTAAAGCCGCAATCGTGCCAAAAAGGCTGATGCCTCCGTCAGTACCTGGGGGAACTGATTTGAAGTTGGTAATCATGAGCGTCTTGCCGGGGAAAGCCATGCCAATTTCGCTGGAGGATGTATCTCCGGCCGCTTCAGCCAGTGCGGCCAACGCCAGCACGGGCCATGCTTGACCGGCGACAGCAACCACCAGCGCAGCGATGCCGAGATTGGCCATGGCTTGAGCGGCGGTGCGTCCGCCGGCAGGCTCAGCGGTGCGAAGCTGCTGCTTGCGCGCATAGCCCACGCGAGTGGCGACCAGAGTGACAGCAAAGACGATGAGCAGCGCAAAAAACATGCGCAGATCGCGGACAGCCATGATGAAAGCTACGGCTGACCCGGCCAGCGCTCCGCTGAAATTCACACCTCCGGCAAACCAGGCCAGCACCGCGAATCCGGCGGTGATGGCGAGAGCGGTTAGGAATCGGCGGTCGCCAGAAGGGAACTCGGCATGATGGAGCGACGCAAAGACAGCCAGAATTGCGGCGGCAAAGCCCAGCGCCAGGAGATCGGAGATCCTGAATGAGCGCGGTTTTGTCAGTGCGTTCCTCCCGGCGGACAAGCGGGCTGGCGGCATCAGAGCCCCTCAGCGCATCGTACAAGAGAAAGGGCTGCTGCAGACAGGGGGCAGTCGCCATTCTTGTTTTTGGAGCAAATCTTTATTTTTGGAATAAATCTTTCGTGTTTTGGTGAAGAGTGTTGCGGTGAAGCTTTAGTTTTGGGGGAATCATGGCTGCATCTGTCTGGACCGGGTATCTGACTTTTGGGCTCATTTCCATGCCGGTAAGGCTGTTTTCCGGCGCTCGCGGCACGCGCGTCTCCTTCCATATGCTCCACCGGGACGACAACGCCAGGGTGAAGCAGCAGCTTTACTGCCCAGTGGATGAAAAGGTCATTGAGCGGAATGAGATTGTGAAGGGCTATGAATTTCGTAAGGGCGAATACGTGGTCATTGAGCCGGAAGAGATCAAGAAAATCGAGCCGAAAACTGCCAAAGCCATGGAAATTCTTGAGTTCGTGAAGCAGGAAGAAATCGACCCGGTTTACTTTGAGTCTTCCTACTATCTGGCGCCGGACGAAGCGGCAAAGAAACCTTACGCTCTGTTGGTAAAAGCCATGAAAGACACCGGCTATGTGGGCGTGGCAAAGCTGGCTATGCACAATCGCGAATACACGGCATTTCTGCGTCCGTATGAAAAAGGCCTGATGCTCCACACTATGTATTACAAGGAAGAAGTCCGTGAAGCGCCCGATTTTGGCACCGGAAACGCCACCCTGAAAGAAGGCGAAGTGAAAGTGGCGCACCAGCTGATTGAAGCCCTGGCCGCCAAATGGGACCCCACAAAGTATTACGATACGTTCGAAGAGAACCTGAAAAAGCTGATCAAGGCCCACATGGAAGGCAAAGAGGTGGTCGCGATTGATAAGCCGCGTCCTGCTGCCGCGCCCACTGACCTTATGGCCGCACTGAAACAAAGCCTGGCCCAGATGGAAGGGAAGAAGAAAGGCCCGCAACGCGTGGAAGCCGCCCAAAAAGAATCAGAGGTTGCGGTAAAAGGGAAGCAGAAGTCGGGTGTGGGAAAGAAGAAGTCCCCGAAGCGAGCTGCGTAAGGATCGGGTGATCGCGCGTGATCCGGTGATCGGTTGATCTGGCCCACGAGATCCGACTTGGGTTCAAACTGCAAAACCTTGAAACACGGAGGAACGGAGGAATCGGAGGCAGGGAAGGATCGAAAAAGTCGAGGTCCTTGCTTTTTTCTTCAACCTAAGCTTCCGCAGATGGCTTGATCAAACATCTTCAATCCCTCTGCTTCCTCCTTTCCTCTGTGTTTCAAAGATTTTATGTCGCGGTCGTAAGGGCTGATTGTCGCAAACCTTGCTGTTACAATAAAATCCTCGCAATAATCCAGAGTTTTGGCGTTCAACCGGTAGCACCGGTGGAGTTTGAATGAAGGTAAGTTTCAAGACAATGTGGCTGCTGGCCAGCCTAAGCATTCTTATGTTGGTGGCCGTGGGCTGCAATGACACCTTACGGCAATTCATAGTCCCTGTTCCATCTCCTTCAGGCGATCCCGGAACGCTGGCGCATGCGATCACACTATCGACCAACCCATTGCCCAATGGGCCTGGCAGTGACACGCACATTGACGTCTCCGGCGACTCGAACGTTGGGATTTTGCCCCTTGGAGTCAATCCAGTTTTCCTGGGGATAGCTTCAAACCGCGCTTTCGTCATCAATCGCGGCGATCCGAGCGCTTCGATTCCTCCGTCGGTTTCCACTTATGTCGCGCTGCTCCCAAACAGCACCCTTTCCACGGTCACTTTGCCTGCAACCAGCCTTGACCCGGTGGCCGGCGCTACGAGCAGCAGCGGCAATATATACATCGCCAACCGCGGGAGCAATAGCGTGGACTTAATATCCGGCAGCGCCCTGGCTGTTGTTGCCACGATCAAACTGCCGTCAACTGTCACAAATCCGGTCTCGAATCCGGTAATGATCGCTGGCAACGCTGCCAACAACAAGATTTTTGTCGTAAACCAGGGCAGCAACAACGTCACGGAAATTTCCACCATTGACAACACGGTGATCGGCAATCCAATCCCGGTTGGAAATTCGCCCATCTGGGCGGTGATGAGTTCAGACGGTCTTTTTGTGTTCGTCGTCAACCAGGGCGATGGGACGGTGACCGTAATCGATGCTTCGTTGGATATCGTTCTGCCTTGCACTCCCGGTCCTTCATGTGTGGCAGGAGGGACGGCTATCAAGGTCGGCACTACAGCGTCTCCCTCGCCGAACTTTGCCTTCTATGAACCCACTCTGAAACGCGTGTATGTGAGCAATACGGGCGAGCAAAGCGTAACTGTAATTAAGGGCAACGGTTTTGACCTGGGCTCAAATCCGCAGGTTTTGCCGGCGAAGATAGCGGACATTCCAGTGTCAAGTAACCCAACATCCATCACTGCGCTGGGTAACGGCACCAGGGCATATGCGGCCCTGGGGAATTGTCCGGCTGGAGTGAATCACCTTACGCTCCCAGATCCTGCCTCTACCAGCAATGCCAGTCATTGCCCCGGCAATCTGGTTAGCGTCATCGATGTAGTTGGGCTCCGCGAAACGGGAACAATCGGCGTGGGCCCGGGCGCAATTTCAGTGGACGCTTCTTCTGATTCGTCGCGCGTTTATGTTGTCAGCGCCAATGACGTCACAACGGTTCATGATGACGTGCATCCAGCCGCGCCCTTGCCTGACCGGACTTTTCCCACGCCCTCGATCTCCATCATCAAAACGGCTACAAATTCAGTGCTGGCGACCCCGGTGGATCCAAGCATCATCAACAGGCCGCTTCCCACGTTTCACGTTCCGCAGCAGGATCCAGCATGCGTACCCACGATTGATCCAAATTTCAATTCACACGTCCCGCTGCCTTGTCCGCTGCAGAATCCCTTCATGGTCCGTACCTTCCCATAATCAGCGCTCGAACACCCGGGAATGACAATAAAAAAGGGCGGCTTGCGGGCCGCCCGTTTGAAAATCGCTATGAGAAGAAGTTAGCCTCAGCCTAGTTGTCCGTTCGCCGCTTGCGGTTATAGCGCATGGCGATGTTCATGAAGATATTCCCGCTGCCCGTATCAAAACACATGACCAGCGATTCCTGATCTTCACTGCTTTTTTCGCCCAGTTCGTCGACGTGAATCACTGGCGGAAAAATCTTGAATTTGAATCCCTGGTCATTGAGCGCGGTAATGGCGCTGCCAATCACCATGTTGGCCAGTTCGCACACGGTTTCCCGCGCCACTTCATCGCTTTCAGGAACAGGCGACCCCGTGAGATAGCTCGCCACCTTGGCTGCTGTCGGCGTATCGATGTCAAAAATAACACGGCCTTCGATGTCGCCCTTGATCGTCACCATGGAAGCGATGCCTTTGCGGCGATACGCTTCTTCGTCCATGGTCACGTCTCCCATGCGCGTTGCGCATTGCAGCGTTTCCGCCAGCACGGCATCGGCCGCGTTGATGAACGGCTGAATCAGTTCAATCTTCATTGGATCTCAGCTTTCCTGGGCAGTTGGTGTGGCCACCGCCGCGTCATCGCCCATTACGTACTTGATGACTTCATAAAGGATTTCCGATTTCACCGGCTTCTGGACAAAGTGTCGCGCGCCCTTTTGCAGCGCGGCAACAATGTTCTCTTGGTAGCCGACGGAAGAGACCATCACGATGCGCGCATTGGGATGCGAACGCACAATGCGCTCCGCAGCCTCAATGCCTTCCATTTGTGGCATGGTGATGTCCATCAGCACCATGTCAGGCGTGGTTCGATCATATTCTGTGATGGCGGTGCAGCCATCGCCGGCTTCGCCCACAATTTCTCCGCCGAAAGCCTCAACCATCTTCGCTACGTTCTTGCGCGCGAACACGGAATCGTCCACCACCAGATAGCGGATTGGCATACCATCTTTACGAATCAGAATTGGAAATGTTTCCATACTTGTTCTCCTTGCGACCCCAACTAAACTTTTACTACTGCTCTAGCAATTTTTTCCGGATTACACTGCATGGCCAGCGTATTGGCCAGCATATCCAATGGGACAATGCGCATGGCATGCCCACGCTCCACGGCTGCCTTCGGCATTCCAAACACCGTGCAGGAATCTTCACTTTGCGCGATTGTCAGCGCGCCCGCAGCTTTCATCAATCCCAGTCCTTCAGCTCCGTCGTCGCCCATGCCAGTCATCAGTACGCCTACGGCTCGGCTGCCAAACTCCGCAGCTACCGATCGGAACAAAATATCCACTGACGGCCTGTGCCCGTTCATGCGAGCTTCATCGGAAAGCACAACGGTGTTCCCCAGCGGCATCCGCCGGACTTTAATGTGGCGATCTCCAGGACAAATCAGCGCGCGTCCTGCAATCAGCAGGTCGCCGGACTGAGCTTCTTTCACGTCGATGGCGCATGATTCATCCAGCCGCCGCGCAAACATTTCCGTAAATCCTTCCGGCATGTGCTGCACCACAACAATGGTGCCGGGAAAATCTCCGGGCAATTGCTGCAGCAGGTATTGCAATGCGTTCGGCCCGCCCGTGGAAATGCCGATGGTTACAATCTTGGTCGGCTCACGCCGCGGACGGATCGGTTTCTTGTCCGGCCTGGGTCGATCAAGTGCAACAGGGCTTGGGGTGTTGCGCACCTTGGTTTTGGCGGCAACCTTGATCTTGCTGATCAGGTCCACCGCAATTTCGTCCATGTGAGCTGAAGCCGCATCGCGCGGCTTGGCCACAAAATCAAAGGCTCCCAGTGCAAGGGCTTTGAATGTCGCGCTTGCGCCCTCCGTGGTCAACGCGCTCACCACAATCACGGGTACGCGAAAGCGCCGCGTGATCTGGCGTAACGTCTCCAGCCCGTCCATGCGGGGCATTTCCAAGTCCAGCGTTACAACGTCAGGACGAAGGTCCTCAATTTTCTTGAGCCCAAAAGCGCCGTCCATTGCCGTACCTACAACTTCAATTTCGCTGTCCCGGGCAAGGATCTGTGGAATTAACTTTCGCATCAGCGCAGAATCATCCACCACCAGGACTCGCAATTTGGTACTCATGCTGTGGCCCCCACCATCTGTAACTTGCCGAGCTTTGCAACAACACTTGAGAGATTCAGGATCAGCACCACTGTGCCATCGCCAAGGATGGAAGCGCCGCTGACCAGGTCTGTGGCCACCAGATGATCGTCCATGGCCTTGATGACTAATTCTTCCTCGCCCACCAAATGGTCCACCACCAGGCCAAACTTGCGCTCGCCCGTGGAAATTACCACCACAAACATCTTTCCCGTTTCACTGCGGTCCTTTTCAAGCCGGTGGAGATGCAGTAGCGTAAGCACCTCATTCCGCAACTGCATTACCTCATGCTGGTCCACGCGATGAAGTGCGCCCTGTGTCGTCCGGGTAATTTCCACCACGGAAGCCAGCGGCACAGCGTATAAACGGTCGCCCACGCGGAAGAGCAAGGCCTTGATGATCGCCAGTGTTAGCGGCACTTTCAGGAAAAACGTTGTGCCTTTCCCGGCCGTAGTGCGGATGCTGACTGTGCCTTTCAATTTTTCCAGCACCGTCTTCACCACATCCATACCCACGCCACGTCCGGAAATCGACGTAACTTCCTGCGCGGTGCTTAGACCGGGATGGAAAATCAGGTTGTTGATCTCTATTTCGCCAAGGATCGCAGCATCGCCCTGCTTAATCAGTCCGCGCTCAACTGCTTTTGCTATCAATCTCTCACGGTCGATACCTCGACCGTCGTCGGTCACTTCGATCACAATCTCGTTGCCCTGGTGATAAGCGTCCAGCGTTACCGTGCCCTGCGCCGGTTTTCCATTGTTGATGCGCTCCGTCGGAGACTCAATCCCGTGGTCCACGGCATTGCGTACCAGGTGGGCCAGCGGCTCCGCCAGCATGTCCAAAATGCTCTTATCCAGATCAGTGTCCTGGCCGGTCGCCACCAGATTCACTTCCTTGCCGCAGGACTTGGC
>DASXJO010000108.1:0-6808 GCA_036497385.1 Candidatus Angelobacter sp.
GCAGAGTCAGCTGGATGAAACGCTGCCGTTTCTGCGCGGCATTTCGGAAGAAAAATCTCTTTATCGTTATGCGCCGGAGAAATGGAGCATACGGCAGCTGTGGGGCCACGTGAATGACACGGAGCGCGTCTTCCTGATGCGCGCCCTGTGGTTCGCCCGCAAGTTCGACACGGCGCTACCCAGCTTCGATCAGGACATTGCCGTCGCCGCAGCAGGATCAGATGATGTCCCGTGGACGCGGCATGTGGAGGAATTCCGTGAAATTCGTCTCGCAACCATTTCATTTTTCCGCAATCTTCCTGAAGAAGCCTGGATGCGCACCGGTACGGCCAGCGGCAACCCGTTTACCGTGCGGGCATGCGCGTTCATCGTGGCCGGGCATGTGGCCCACCATGCCGCGGTGTTGCGGGAGAAATATCTCTGACGAGCAGATCAACAATCAGGGCCCGGGACGCACGCGTTTATTTTTACGTCGCAGCCGCCCCGAGTCCTCAGGCATATCTCTTAATCGACATGGCAACTGCACCTATTCCTTAGCTTTCCGTCGCCAGAAGATGTATTCTCAGAGCAATTTTCGAAGGGCTTCCGGCCTTCGAGCAGTGCCCATGTCGTTGAAACAACCGAATACACCGCGTGGCCCCCAGGTCACGGGCGCGGCTATTGCCGAGACAGCAGAGCATGCGCTCGCTCAGCACAGGCATGTGCTGGAAACATTGCTGGAGAGCACTGCCGATTTCATTTACATGAAAGACCGGCAGGGCCGGTATGTATTCGTGAATCCCGCGGCTGCGAAATCGGTGGGCAAGAGCCCACAGGAGATCATCGGCAAGGATGATCGCTCTCTCTTTCCTGAAGAGCATGCCCGGCACATCATGGAAAAAGACCGCCAGATCATGGCATCAGGAATTTCCGAAGTTTTTGAGGAAACGCGCGCCTATTCAGGCGGTGTGCGGCATCTGCATTCCTCCAAAAACGTTTGCCGTGATTCTTCCGGCGCCGTGATTGGCCTGGTGGGGATTTCACGCGACATCACCGAACTCAAGCGCGCGGAAGAAGCTCTGAATTCCAGCGAACTCAATGCGGCGGGCGCGCGCATGGCTAATGCGCTGGCCCATGAAATCAACAATCCGCTGGCTGCGCTCACCAACGCGCTTTTCCTGCTGCGTCAGGCCAACGGATTGGTGCCGGCGGAGGACCTGTTTGGTACGGCCCAGGAATCCCTTTGGCGCATCACCAAGATTACCCGCCAAATGATCGGTCTTTATAATCGCACCGCCGCTGCACGGCATATCCAGGTGCAGGACGTGGTGAAAGATACATTGGCGAATCTGGATTCACAAATCAAGAAAAAAGGCATTCGCTGCGAAGTCACTTTGTCCGCGTGCGAGTTTTACGGCATCGACGCGGACTTGCGCCAGCTGATTACCGCGCTCATGGAGAACGCAGTGGAACAGAGCCGCAGCCTGGTCCGGATAAAACTCTACAGCCGGAACGGCGGCGAGGATTCACGGCGTGAATTCCGTCTCGTCATCGCCGACGATGGTTCCGGCATTCCGCCTGAGCACCGCGACCGCATCTTTGAGCCATTCTTTTCCACTAAAACGGAGAAAGGCAGCGGACTGGGACTATGGATGGCACGCGGAATCGCAAATAAATATGGTGGAAACATCCGCGTGCGGAGCAATACCGCCGAAGGATCTTCATGGGCATGCGTGGCGGTGAAGATGCCTTCTAAAAGAGCGTTTTCAGGAAAAATGAGATAACTGTCCGGCCAATGCTGGCCATCCAGCGCCCCCGGTCTGCTGCCGCGAACGCTGCCGCTAGAACACTCTGCGTCGTAAAACTTATGCGTTAGCTGGCGCCGTTGGCGTGGAGACCACTGAAGCGCAAAATGCGCAGCGTCGAGCGGCAATCGGAATCTCGCTCAGGCATTCCGGACATTTCTTGCTGGTGGGATCGGCAGGAATGGCGTTGCGCGCGGCGCGGACCTTCCAGGCATTCATCGGCGCGATCATAAAGAAGTAAACCGCCGCCGCGACCAGCAGGAACGCAATCAATGCGTTCAGGAAGACGCCGTAAGAAATTACCGCGCCGTTCACGGTGAAGTTAAAGGCTGAAAAATCCGGCTTGCCCACAATGGCTGCAATCAGAGGCGTAAGAATGTTAGTGACAAATGCTGTGACAACCGCCCCGAATGCCGCGCCAATCACAACGGCCACAGCCAGATCCAAAACGTTGCCCCGCAGAATGAATTGCCGGAAACCTCTAAGCATTTGAGTCCTCCTATACTGCCGAAGATCATACAAGAAACCAACCAGAAAGCCGCACGGTGAATGCCTGTTCGCGTCATTTAGAATCGAGCGGTTACACCCACGAGGTTGAGCCAAACAGTGTCCTTTGAAGACAGCGTTTACCAGTTGCGGCAGCAGAAGCTGCGCGATATTGAAGCCCTGGGCCAGCAGGCTTATCCGCACAAGTTCGCCTTTACCCACACCGTGCCCAAGGTTCTGGCTGAATACGGCGAGAAGACGGCCGAGCAGCTGGAAAATCCGCGCGTCCCGGTAAAAGTGGCAGGACGAATTATCTCCATACGTCTCCAGGGCAAAGCCGGATTTGCCCATCTCCAGCAGGGCGGGAATCGGCTGCAGATATATGTGAAGCTGGACTTTGTCGGCGAAAAAGGCTTTGCTCTCTACAAGCTGCTCGACCTGGGCGATCACATTGGCGTAAGCGGTTACCTGTTTCGCACACGCACGGGCGAGCTGACGATTCATGCGGAAGACATCACGTTCCTGGCCAAAGATTTTCTGCCACTGCCTGAGAAATGGCATGGCCTTAGCGACGTGGAACTGCGGTATCGCCAGCGCTACATTGATATGGTGATGAACCAGGACGTGCGAGAAGTCTTTGTTAAGCGCAGTAAAGTGGTGCAGTCGATACGGCGGTTTCTGGATGCACGCGACTTTGTAGAAGTGGAAACGCCAATGATGCAGCCTATCGCTGGCGGCGCGACGGCCCGTCCCTTTATTACGCACCACAACACGCTCGATATCGATCTTTACCTGCGCATTGCCCCGGAGCTGTACCTGAAGCGGCTGGTTGTTGGCGGGCTGGAGCGCGTGTATGAGATCAACCGCAACTTCCGCAACGAAGGCATCTCCACGCAGCACAATCCTGAGTTCACCATGCTGGAGTTTTATCAGGCTTACGCCGACTACCACGACATGATGCAACTTACGGAAGACATGCTGAGACAAGTTGCGCTGGACGTGAACGGCATAACCAAGGCTACTTTCGACGGCAAGGAATTTGATTTTGCCGATTGGCAGCGCCTTTCCATGCGCGAGGCGATCATTAAATACTGGCCGGAAGCCGCGGCGCCGAAGCCGGAGATTGCGGATTTTGCCACGCATGAGTCGGTCGCTGCGCTGGTGAAGCGCCTGAATGCCAGCCACACGCCGCACATGCCTTACGATCCTAAAGAGCCGGCGGGCAAAACCATTGCAGCGATGTTCGAGCACGTTGCGGAGCATCATCTGATTCAGCCGACCATACTCTACGACTTCCCGGTCGCCATCTCGCCATTGTCAAAGAACAAACGCGACGAGCCGGACTGGGTGGAGCGTTTTGAAGTGTTCATCGGCGGGCTGGAGATTGGCAACGCCTTTAGCGAGCTGAACGATCCGGAAGAGCAGCGCCGCCGCTTTGAGCAGCAGCTAAAAGAGAAGGAACGCGGCGACGAAGAAGCCCACGCCATGGACGAAGACTACATTCGCGCGCTGTCCTATGGCCTGCCGCCGACGGGTGGCGAGGGTATCGGCATTGATCGCTTGACAATGTTGCTTACGGATTCGCGCTCGATTCGCGACGTGATCCTGTTCCCGCTGTTGCGCAAGCAGCAGGAGCAAACAGAAGAGGCGGAAGGCGAGAAGCCCAAGCAAGCCTGAGAAGTGCCATCGTCTGGTGCAAGTAAAAGGAAAACCTTTGAAACACGGAGGAACGGAGTAACCGGAGGAGAATCAGATTGAGTTTTGAAATAAGTCTCGATTGTCTTTGTTCATGGCCCGGAATCGTTCTCAAAATTTCGGCGATATTTGGCACTATTGGCAATTCTGGTAATCCATTAAACATTCCTCCGTACCTCCTTTCCTCCGTGTTTCAGGGGTTTTCTTAAAAGTACGTTTAAAATAGAGAACAATGCCGACCGGCTCTGAAATTCGCGAGAAATTTCTGTGCTTCTTTGAAAGCAAAGGCCACAAGCGCGTGCATTCATCGTCGCTGGTTCCTGCCAACGATCCCACGCTGCTCTTCACCAATGCGGGCATGAACCAGTTCAAGGACGTCTTTCTGGGCGTGGAGAAGCGCGACTACAACAAGGCCGCCACATCACAAAAGTGCGTCCGCGCCGGCGGCAAGCACAACGATCTGGAAAACGTGGGGTTCACCAAGCGGCACCACACGTTTTTTGAGATGCTGGGAAATTTCAGCTTTGGCAGCTACTTCAAGGCCGAAGCAATTTCCTACGCGTGGGAGCTGGTGACTGCCTCTGAATGGTATGGTGTCTCCCGCGACAATCTCTATGTGACCATCTTCAAGGGTGAGCAGGGAATTCCGCGTGATGACGAAGCGGAAAAGCATTGGCGCGCCGTGGGCGTTCCCAAAGAGCGCATTTTTGAAATGGGCATGAAGGACAACTTCTGGCAAATGGGTGATACCGGTCCTTGCGGTCCGTGCAGTGAAATCCATTTTGATATGGGGCCTGCCGCGTCCGACGAAGGCCATGCTGACTGCATGTTTCCCTGCGATTGCGGGCGCTACGTGGAAATCTGGAACCTGGTCTTTATGCAGTTTGATCGCGACAATACCGGCACGCTCAATCCGCTGCCCAGGCCTTCGATCGATACGGGCATGGGGCTGGAACGTCTCGCATCCGTCCTGCAAGGCAAAATTTCCAATTACGACACTGATCTTTTCATGCCTCTGCTGGCGGCCGCCGCAAAGCTTACAGGTGTCGATCTGGAAAGAGAGCTGGCGGCGGAAAAGGGATCGCGCTCAGCGGCGAGCCTCCGCGTCGTGGCCGATCACGCTCGTGCGGTGACTTTTCTAATTTCAGACGGAATCCTGCCCGCGAATGAAGGTCGTGGGTACGTGCTGCGCAAAATTCTTCGTCGGGGCATTCGCCACGGACGCCTGCTCGGCGCCACCAAGCCGTTCATGCATGAGATGGTGATGGCCGTCCGCGACCTGATGAAAGATGCTTACCCTGAACTGGTGGAGCAAGCGGAGCGCGTATCCAAGATCGTCTTTGAAGAAGAGCGCCGCTTTGCCCACACGTTGGACGCGGGACTCGCGCGTCTTGAGGCCGATCTCAAAGCATTACGCAAGGAAAAAGCTGACAGTCAGAAAGCCGCCCTGGCCCGCGATCCACTGGGCGAACAGGGCATGTCTCGTGCGGAGCTGGCGCAACACCAGTACCAGAGCGCGCGTGAATTGCGTTATCGCGGTGAAGACGCTTTCAAGCTGTATGACACGTTTGGGCTGCCGTTTGATTTCATCATGGACACCTGCCGTGATGCCGGCATCAGCGTGGACGTGGAAGGATTTGAACGTGCCATGCAGTCGCAGCGTGAGCGCGCACGCGCGTCATGGAAAGGCGGCTCCAAGCAGACCGCCGCGCCCGTCTATCGCGACCTGAAGAAGACCGATTTTGAAGGCTATCGCGACACGCGATCAAAAGGCAGTGAAGTTCTTGCCGTCGTAAAAGACGGTCAAGGTGTCAAAGCGCTGAATCCGGACGAAGAAGGCGAAGTCGTGCTCGACCACACGCCGTTTTATGCCGACTCTGGCGGGCAGGTCGGCGATATCGGCATCCTTTACGACGAATCGCATTCGAGCATTGTGGCTGAAGTGAATGGCTGTTATATGCCAGTGCAGGGAGTACGTGCGCACAAGGTCAAGGCGCGCCAGCCCATTGTTGTGGGCATGAAAGTTGATCCCGTAGTGCATGTGGACGTGCGCGAGTCAACCATGCGCAATCACACGGCCACGCATCTGCTGCATGCCGCGCTGCGGGAAACTCTGGGGCCGCACGTGAAGCAGGCCGGATCACTCGTTGATCCCGGCCATCTGCGCTTTGATTTTTCGCATTTTGCCGCCGTGGCCGATGAAGAACTTCAGGACATTGAAGACCTGATGAACAAGCACGTCCTGCGCAACACGCCGGTAGATACGATTGAAAATGTCCCGATCGACGTGGCCATTAATGAATACAAGGCCATGGCGCTATTCGGCGAGAAATATGGCGAGCGCGTCCGCGTGGTGAAGATCGGCGAGTTCTCAACCGAGCTCTGCGGCGGAACGCACACGCACGCTACCGGCGAAATTGGCCTGATTAAGATCATGAGTGAAGGCAGCGTTTCTTCCGGCGTGCGGCGCGTTGAGGCCCTCAGCGGTGAAGGCTCGCTGAAGCATTTCCGGCTGGACCACAAGCTGGAAAACCTGGTGTCATCGCTGATCCCGCAGACAAAATCTCATTCGCCCGCAGAGGCGTTGCGCGGCGAACTCGACAAGAAAGATGCCGAAATCAAGAAGCTGCAAAAAGAGCTGGAACAGATGCGGATGAAGTCGGCGGGCTCACAGGTGGCTTCAGTCGGAGAAAGAGCGCGCGAGATCAAAGGCATAAAAGTGGTGGCGCAGCGCGTGGATAATCTTGATCGCGGCCAGATGCGCACCTTGGTCGATAACATGCGCAACAAACTCGGCTCCGGCGTGGTCGTGCTGGGCTCGGTGCAAGAGGGCAAAGTGGCGC
>DASXJO010000109.1:0-12644 GCA_036497385.1 Candidatus Angelobacter sp.
ACCGGCGCGTTTACATCGCGATCAGAATGAATCTCAAGCGTGAGCTCAATCTCAATGTGATCGGTAGCCAGTGATCTCTCAACCAGGCGTTCCATTAATTGTTCCAACAAACCCTTAAGAACGAAGGCAAGCGGCTCCAGCAGTTCAATTGGCTCTTCCAGTTCCGTGCCTTCTTGAAATGATGCCGGCAATGCAGCGGGCACTAATTCCCGCATGACTGCGCCTCTGGCCAGCCGTTGCAGGTGCAACCCGTATTGCCCAAGTCTTTCGGTCAGCTCAATCGAGGGGAGCGCGGCCAGAGATTTGAAATCCCTGATACCCCATGCGTGCAGCACATCAAGAACCTCAGGCCCAGATCCAAGCACTTCAACCGGCAGCTTGCTTAAACTCTGAGCTTCATCACCAGGATCGACGACGGTGATGCCTTTGAATCCACGGGCAGCATAATGTGCTGTATCAGGATTGCCGGCGATAGCGACGCTGCTTTCAAAGCCGCGCTTTGTTACTTCAGCCAGAATGAGTTGCGCAATGGTCTTGCCTGTACCTAAAAGCCGTTCTGATCCGCTCAGGTCAATGATGATGGTTCCCGGACTGGTGGCCTCAATGCGTGGTGAAAAGTTATTAGCAGCGTCAATCAGCTCGGCCTGGGCGGCATCCTCATGCTCTGGAACTCGCTTTATCAGCCCCACGCCGCAAATCTCGGCTTGGGGCTTTGTCATACCGATGAAGACGCCGGCGCTTCGGGCTGGTGCATTAGAAGCAACTACTTTTTGCAGCGATTCAGGGCCATCCAAAAGAGCAACAGGGAGCGTCTTGGATTCATGGAGCAATGCCGCTTGCACCGGGAAATCGGGAACGTGAATGCAGCCAAACATGGTTCACGCCCATTGTGGTCTTACGGTGAAATGGATGCTTGCACTCTGAATGGGTTTCTTTGTGCGTGTGCGCCCAACCTCAACATTGAATTCCACTCTTGAGATCAGCCGTGTATGGGATACCGTTTCCGTTCCGCTCCAGTGGGCTGATGCAGCCAGGTTCAGAGTAAGCGCCGCACAGCTCTGCGCAGCGGAGTAAGGCAGCAGTATCACTAATGCAGCCGGCAGCGCTTCCATAATGCGAGCGAAGCGAAACCATGTGGTGAGTGGGATCTTCCTGACCAGCTTTTCATCCACATTGCCCAGATCAATTGCGATTACTCCAAAGCCTCCGTTCTGAATCAGGATGTCAGCGGCCTTAAATGCCTGTTCCACAGCTTTCATGCCGCGTTGGATACACCGAACCCAAAGGACACGGGACAAACAGACCCCCATAACACCTGCGGACTGAGGATCGAAACAGTCCGAAGCGTCCACAACAGCACAGAACTGCTCTTTGCCGGTGACTTGCGCCAGCAAAGACAACAGCAGAGCTGTCCTGCCGGACGTAATTCCCACCGGAGCGCATATCTGCGTTAGAGCGCCCCGGGGAATGCCGCCCATTCCGCAATCTATAGCTGGGATTCCGGTGGGAAAAACCTCTGGCGTTGGGCGCTCATAAATGGTGAGAGCGCCGGGAATACGGTGTTCGACCTGGGAACGGATGATGGCAATGGTAGACATGGCTGAGGACCTGAATTATTCGCTTCTTATTCGCTTATTAGAAGAAAACAATAGAATGGAAGTTGTCCGCCTGTCAATGCTTGTTTTGTCTATTATTCGCTAGCCTGTTGAAGAGGATGGATATATTTTAATTAGGCTTGCGATAACAGCTTACGTTCTGACCTTGAGCAGAGCTAGGCCATTTGTTCGGCATCGAAAATATTTCTCCAGGAGAGCGTAGACTTATTATGTTGCGTCGATACGCATGCTGCGCCTCCGTCGCTTAGCTAGCTTGGTGTAGTGAGATTTTCCGCGCTTTTCGACGACTGCGGCAAAAACTTTAAGGAGCAGCCTTGCAACCGTGGCCGGATCACGCGCGATTACCGCGACTCTCTCCACCACCGCTGATTTTCCACGCTGCTGGCTGCGCGTTGCACATCACCAGTTCTCTTTTATGCCCGCAGGCAGCGAAGCAGGAGTATGATCAAGTAATACTGATGTTCACTGACCCCAGCTTCTCTAAAACTATTTTTTCCAACGCAGAGATCCAGAATGTGCTGTCTTCCTGCGCAAACGAATCCACCGTCCTACCGCAGCCCGAAAATTTCCAAATCGAGTAAAATTTTCGCAATATGCCAGGGGAGTGGCCTATCGCATCATGAAGATTCATCTGATCAATCCGAGCAATGTCTCTTTTGGAACGGCGGTCATTACGCCGCGATGGCTCTACGTTCTGGCTGCAGCAACGCCTCTTTCTTATGGCACTCCCATTCTGGTGGATGAAACGCTTGCCACTACCGATCCTCTGACCATAGCGCCCGGTGACGTGGTGGGAATTGGCATTCACACCGGCAACGCGCTACGCGGCTATGAGCTTGGCAAAATAGCGCGCGAGCGTGGCGCGTATGTGGTCTTCGGCGGCATCCATGCCACACTGTATCCTGAAGAAGCGGCTGAGCTGGGCGGAGCGCACGCCGTTGTAAAAGGCGATGGAGACGTGGCCTGGGCGCGCGTGCTGAAAGATTGCGCAAACGCCAAGCCGGAACCACTCTACGTCGGCGGCAGGATTGAAGGTAATGAATTTCTGCCGGCGCGCTGGGACCTGCTTCCGCCCAATAGTTATATGTGGGCTTCCGTGCAAACCGTTCGCGGCTGTCCCAAGCATTGCTCGTTCTGCTCCGTCTGGCGGACTGACGGCCAGCGTCCCCGGCAGCGCCCTTCTGATTCTGTGATTGAAGAGATCGTCAACCTGCGCCGGATAGGCTTCCGTTTTATTGCCCTGGCCGACGATAATTTTTATCCCGTAACGCTGACCGATCTTGAATTGGCAAAGCGCCAGAACAACGCTGTGCGCCTGGCTGAACTAAAGGCGATCCGCGCGGAGCGCTTTGAACTGATGGCGCGCCTCGCACAGCTTCCTTCCGATACTGTCTTCTTCACGCAGATCACCATGGAAGCCGCCGAGGACGCGGAATTTCTGGCCGCCATGAAAGCCGCGCATATTCACGGCGCATTAGTAGGCGTGGAAGCGGTCACGCCCGAGGGATTGAAAGACGTTTATAAAGATTTCAATCTGGCCGGACAAAACCTGGTGGACCGTCTGCGCAAATTCCGCCGGCACGATATTCACATCCTGGGCTCGTTCATCTTCGGCTTGCCCAGTGATCGTCCCGCCACTTTCGACGCCACGGCTGCCGTAGCCGAAGAGGCGGAACTCACGTTCGCGCAGTTCGTCATGCTCACGCCCTTCCCCGGCACCGTGGATTTTGCCCGCTGGGAACAAACCATGCAGAATGACACGCGGCGCATCGGCGGCGTCCCACTCACGCGCGGCTGGCTGATCCCGCAGGCTAACCGGCCAAAATTGTTTTGGACTCATCCTGTGATGCCTGCCGACGAAATCCGCGCGCGCACACAACGCGTTTGGGACAGGTTTTACAGCATCCGCGTGATCTGGAAGCGCTCCAGCTTTTTAAAATCGGTCAAGGGTCGTCTGGCTTTCATCCTGATTTCAAAGCTCTATCGCAGAATGTACGCCGATACCGGCATCGCCACCGATAGCGCGCGCGTGGCATGGTCAACGCGCTGGGCCCGCTGGCTGGCCAAGCCGACACGTCGCTTGTTTGCCGGACGCCCGATGCCAAACTTGCAGGTGCCGCCGCATGTGGAAGCGGTTTAACGGGCAGTGTTGCAGTAGATTCGCCCGAGGCGTCAGTCCGGACAGGGCTCCCGAATGTACGAATGAACGCCCCTTTTCCCTAAGTGGCTTTCTGCTGATAGCATCAGTAAGTTAGCTCTGTTGACCATGCCCTCGCATAAACTCCATCTTGTACCCCTTGGCGGCCTCGGCGAATTTGGAATGAACTGCATGGCCGTGCGCTATGGTGACGACATTATCGTCATTGACGCCGGCCTGATGTTTCCCGAATCCGAACTGCTCGGCGTGGATATCGTTGTTCCGGACATTACTTATCTGCTGCAAAACCGCGACAAGGTGCGCGGCATAGTCCTCACGCACGGGCATGAGGACCATATTGGAGCGCTGCCCTGGGTCCTTACTGAACTGAAAGTCCCGGTTTTTGGCACGGAATTCACGCTGGCGCTGGTGGAAAACAAGCTGGAAGAACACGGCCTGCTTGACGATTCTGATTTGCGCGAAATCCGCGCTGGTTCGCGCTTCAACCTTGGCCCATTCACGATTAATCCAATACAGGTAACGCACAGCCTAGTGGATTGCGTGGCGTTGGCTGTGCACACGCCGCTTGGGGTAGTAATCCATACCGGCGATTTCAAAGTTGACCCCACGCCCACCGACACTCGTCTGTTTGACCTGCATACATTTGCCGAATACGGCAAAGAAGGCAACGTGCTCGCACTCTTGCAGGATTCGACGAATGCAGAACGTCGCGGCTATACGCCCAGCGAACGGGCCGTGCGGGGCAAGTTCGATGAAATCTTTGCCCGGTCTGAGCGGCGGCTGTTCATCTCCTGCTTCTCGTCGTCGATTCACCGCATCAAACTGGCATTTGAGATGGCCCGGGAGTATAAGCGCAAAATCGCGCTGGTGGGCAGGTCAATGACGGAAGCTTCAGAGATCGCCATGGACCTGGGCTACATTGACGTTCCTGAAGGACTGCTGATTCATCCCGGGCAGATCAAAGACTACGCGCCGCAGCAGGTCTGCGTGATGATCAGCGGCACCTAGGGCGAGCCCATGTCCGCGCTCTCGCGCGCCGCCGTGGATAATCACAAACATGCGCGGATCGAAAAGGGCGATACCGTGGTGCTTTCATCCCGCATCATTCCGGGAAATGAAAAAGGCATCTATCGGATGATTGACCACCTCTTCCGCCGCGAAGCCGACGTGATTTATGACGATGGCTCTAATCCGCCGGTGCACGTAAGCGGCCACGCCAGCCAGGAAGAGCAAAAGCTGATCATGAACCTGGTAAAACCGAAGTATTTCATTCCCATTCACGGCGAATACCGGCAGTTGCGTATTCAGGCGGATATGGCGCGGTCAATGCATGGCTCAGTGGGCCAGGTGATGATGCTTGAAAGCGGCGACGTGCTGGAGTTCGATGAGCTGGGCGCGCGCAAGCTCGATAAAGTTACAGTGGGCCGCATATGCATTGATTCCGGCTCGCGGACGGATGTGGTGGAAGATCTTGTCATAAAAGACCGCCGCCACCTCAGCGAAGACGGCTTTGTGCTGCCGATTATCGCCATCAACAAGCTCAAGGGGACGGTGGAATCGATTCCGGAAATCGTGATGCGCGGGTTTGCCGCGGGATCGGAAGAAGGTTTTGTGCGCGAGGCACGGCGCATCGTCACGGCAACTCTGGACGGCTCCACGCCGGAAGAAAAAGCCGACTATGGCGTAATCAAGGAAAAGATTCGCGCTGACCTGAAGCGGTTTATCGTGAAAACCACGGCGCGGCGGCCCCTGATTATGCCGGTAATCCTGGAGATTTGAATTGGCAAGATTCACACGCAGGCAAAGAGTTTTTATTTTCCTGTTTGTGCTGCTGGCTTCAATCTTCCTGACCGGGTCGGTCCTTTTGCATCCCATGGGCGCGCATTTACGCGCCATGTCACTGCTGCTGCGGTTCTCTAACCCGCATGCTCAGGGATTGCCAACCCGCTTTGCCAATTATTCTTTCAAAGAGGAAGACGGCTATGCGTTAACTCCGCACGGCCCCCTTCGCTATCGGATGTACACACCACAGAATGTGCAGAATCCGGGCGGCGTAGTGCTGCTGCACGGCGTTCATCATCTGGGTATCGATGATCCGCGACTGTGGAATCTGGCGCGGGCGCTGGCCGGCGCTGGAGTCCTGGTGATGACGCCGGAGTTGCAGGACCTGGCGGATTATCGGGTAACGGCCAGGACCATTGATATGATTGGCGATTCGGCGGTGGCCCTGAGCAATCGCATGCATCACAAAGTAGGAGTGATGGGACTCAGCTTTGCCGGGGGACTTGCGCTGTTGGCGGCAGACCGCAAAGAGTTTGGCGACGCCATGGGATTCGTGGTGGCCATTGGAGCGCATGATGACATGCCCCGCGTGGCACGGTTTTTCGCCGCCAACATAATTGCGACGCCGGATGGCCACGAGACGCCGTTTCAGGCGCATGAATATGGGGCGTTGGTGTTGGCGTACTCGCATCTGGAAGATTTCTTTTCGGCCGCAGACGTGCCGGTCGCGCGTGAAGCGCTACGGCAATGGCTATGGGAGCAGCCCGAGGCCATGAAGACCGCGGCTGCCTTGAGTCCTGAAGGAAAGAATGAGCTTGATCTGCTTCTTCATCATCGCGAGCAGTTGCGCGAAGCGCTGCTAAGAGAGATTACGCTGCATAAAGATGAGATGGAGGCGGTATCGCCGCACGGGCATATGGCGCAGATGCACACGCCTGTTTTCTTGCTGCATGGCGCAGGCGATACGGTCATTCCATCATCGGAAACGCTGTGGCTGGCAAAGGATGTGCCCGCAGCTGAGCTGAGGGCGTCATTGGTTAGCTCTGCGCTGGTCCACGTGGATATGGGAAGTAAAGTGACGTGGCAGCAGCAATGGCAATTGGTGGACTTTATGGCGCAGGTGTTGGACGCAACAGAAAAACTCCCGGCACTACATTAAATAGGTGACAACATGGGTACAAAAATAAAGTTGAAGGCCTCTGATGGCCACGAACTGGACGCGTATTTTGCCGAAAGCAGCGGCCCGGCACGTGGAGCCATTGTTCTGGTCCAGGAAATCTTTGGCGTCAACAGCCACATCCGTTCTGTTGCCGACGACTACGCCAGCCAGGGCTTTCACGTTGTTGCTCCGGCGCTGTTTGACCGCGTGCAGCCTAATCTAGAACTTGGCTATAACCCGGATGACACCGCGCAGGGAATGAAAGCGGCAAGGCAGATCGGCATGGACGCGGCTTTGCAGGACGTCGCGGCTTCAATCGCTAACGCGAGAACCAAATGGCCTGCTCTGAAAGTCGGCGTGCTGGGATTTTGTTACGGAGGCAGTCTGGCGTGGCTCGCCGCTACGCGTCTCGATCCCGCCGCCGCGGTCTGCTATTACGGTGGGCAGATTGCATCGACTGCCTCGGAGACGCCGCGCTGTCCGGTGATGATGCATTTCGGCGCCAAAGATCCTCACATCGGGCCGGCAGAAATCGAAAAGATCAGGGCCGCTCATCCTGACCTGCCGCTCTTTCTATATGACGCGGGCCACGGATTTAATTGCGATCAGCGAAAGGATTACGAGCCGGAGTCCGCGAAGCTGGCGCGGCAGCGCACGCTGGAGTTCTTCAGAAGTCATCTGTGAGCGGCTAAGCATCTCATTATTGATGCTATTGCATTCTCTAATACGGCGTTAACTCTCAGGACATCCGAATGCATCGCTAAGCGACAGATTTAGTAAGCTAGAGGAGTGAGTATTTCTGCCACCGATATCATCCCCGAATCACAGGTAACAAACAGGTTCCTCAAGCGCTGGCTTTTGTTTTCATCCCAGCGCGAAGAGCAAGTATTTCTTGCCCTCACGCTGCTGATTGGCGCGCTGGTGGGCCTTGCCGTGGTTGCGTTCATCGTTCTTACCGAACACATGGGAATGCGGCTATACCCCGTTGGCAGCAATCCCTGGAGGCGTGTCCTGATCCCGGTGGCAGGATCGCTCGCGATGGGTTATCTGCTGGCCCGTTATTTTCCGAATGCCCGAGGCAGCGGCGTGCCGCAGACGAAAGCCGCGTTGTTTGCGCGCGAAGGATATATCTCACTCCGGACGGTGATAGGGAAGTTTGGCTGCACCGCAGCGACGTTGGCCAGCGGAATTCCGCTTGGACGCGAAGGACCATCGGTGCAGGTGGGCGCTGGAATAGCTTCTGTGCTGGGGCGGCGGCTGGGATTGCGCCAAGAAAAAGTAAAAGCGCTCATTCCCGTGGGAGCGGCCGCTGCCATTGCCGCCGCGTTCAATACACCCATGGCCGCCGTGCTGTTTGCCCTTGAGGAAGTAATGGGAGACTTGAATGCGCCGGTCCTGGGCTCGGTGGTGCTGGCCTCAGCTACTTCATGGGCAATATTGCGCATGTTGCTGGGTAACAATCCGCTGTTTCATGTCCCGCAATATGAGTTAGTACATCCTGGTGAGTTGGCCATCTATGCGGTTCTGGGGGTGGCCGGAGGATTTTTATCGGCGGCCTTTACCAAGCTTTTGATAGGAATGCGCACCCGCTTTTTGCTGTTGCCCATGAAGACGCGATGGTGGCATCCGGTGACGGGCGGTCTGCTGGTCGGATTGATGGGCTGGTTCGTCCCGCAGGCGCTGGGAGTTGGTTACAGCTACGTTGGCGATGCGCTGAACAATCACATGGCGTTGAAATTGATGGCGCTGCTGGTTGTGCTGAAACTTTTTGGAGTAACCGTAAGCTACGCTTCGGGTAACGCCGGTGGAATCTTTGGTCCTGCACTGTTCCTGGGTGCGATGCTTGGCGGAACCGTCGGAAGCGTGGCCCACCACTTTTTTCCCACTTCCACGGCCCTGCCCGGAGCTTATGCATTGGTCGGCATGGGAGCGTTGTTCGCGGGGATTGTTCGCGCTCCGATGACGTCTGTGCTGATGATTTTTGAAATGACGCACGACTATGCCGTCATTGTGCCCTTGATGATCGCGAACCTGGCGAGCCTTTTTATTTCTTCCCGCCTGCAGAAGCAGCCGATTTACGAAGCTTTGGCGCATCAGGATGGGATCCACCTGCCGGACTCCAAAGCGCGCTCAGGTTTTGGACAGCGCAAGGTGTTTCAGTCGATGCGCAACGCCACGGAAAGCTTGACAGCGCAATCAAGCGTGCAACAAGCAGTGGAATTTATTGCCCACAGCCCTTTCCGTGCTTGGCCGCTGATGGATGAAGGAAATGTGGTGGGAGTCTTAAGCCGGACAAGGCTAATGGATGCGGTTGATGAAGGTAAGTCAGAGCAAACACTTTTGAGCCTGCTGGATTCGATTGAGTTCCCTCATGTTCATACTGACCATGCTTTGCATGTTGCGCTTGAACGGATGAGCAGCGCCCATATCGATATCTTGCCGGTGGTTAACCGGGCCAACGTCCACAAACTTGAAGGCGTGGTTACTTTGCGCGACGTGCTTGATTCATACGGCGTGGACTCCATTGGCTCCGCGTAGCCTTGGATTTAGTTTCAGTCTTAGTTTTTCTTCCGATCGGGATAGTTACCGTCCCTTCCAACCAAAATCTTCCAGTGATCGTTGAGCGGTGTGGCTCTGCGCGTTGATCCATCTCTTTGATTCGATCTCTTCACAAGTTCAGCTGAGAGATCAGCTCTTGAGCTGCCCTTCACGCGAGAATCGCGACGTTGGATCGCCGCAAAGCTAGTCCAAAGAGGACATGTTATTCCCGTCGTCTGGGGAAAAGCTTTTCCCTTTTGCTCCAATGTTGTATCCGCGAAAAGGCTTGTCTTCCATGGCTAACACGCGCAAATGCAACAAGCGCAGGTTAGAAAGCGTCACATCCAGCCTGTGGCAGCACAAATGCAAACCCCGCGTAAGGGGAGTGTGATTGGACGCGATGCGCGTTTTGCGGGCGTGTGTCCGCTTGTGCCTGTGAGGCTGGGCGAAGTTGTCCTTGCGGACATGAGAGGCCAGCAATTCGCGCAGTTGAAGGACATGTACTTCGAACTTGTTCTACTGCGCGCGCATGGCGTGTCTTACCAGAGTTAGCAACATTCCGGTCCAGAGAAAAACATTCAGGGTCCGGAGCGTGGCAACAGATTCATCAATCAGGGTAATCGGCTGAATCATTCCCCCGGGCCAAATGATCGTCCGTCCCCTTAAAACTACTGGAGACACTCATGAAAACGCGTGCAGTCAATCTAATCCTTGCCGTCATCCTGATTCTGGGAACATCCTATTCAGCATTCGCCGCTGTTGCAGTGCCTAATCCTCTCTCGCCCGCCTCTGGTGTGAGCTTGCAATCACCACTAACCATCTCCTGGTCCTCGGTAACCGACCCCAGCGGGATTCTGGGCTACAACTGGCAAGTCAGCACCTCTTCAACCTTCCCTACGATAGCACTACAGAATTCCACGAACGTAGGCACCACGCAGGACACAGTCAGCGGTCTGCCAAACGGGACATATTTCTGGCGAGTGCAGTCAGTGAGTGGCGCGTTTGTAAAAAGCGCATGGTCTGCCGCACGCAGCTTCAGCATTACCGGAGCAGGCTCAGGACAGCCGGGCGCGCCGACGCTGTCACCGACGAAAGCCTATTCCACATTTCATCCGCTCGAAGTCATAACGTTTAGCTGGTCGCCCGTTGTGGGAGCGACGAGCTACGTTCTTCAAACCTCAAAGGACTCGACCTTCCCTGTAACGACCACCGCATCGTTCAACAACATTCCTGACAATACCTATTCTTTCTCCACTCCCGACGAAGGTTCCTACTCAGCGCGCGTCTATGCGGTAAACGCAAACGGAATCGCAGGCGTGCCATCGAACATCATTAACTACTCGGTCTTTTATAACAATCCCATTGGAGCGCCGCCGGCGCCTCTTTCGCCTACGAATGGCGCATCACTGATATTGCCCGTACAGCTGGCTTGGACGAACGTTGCCAATCCGCAGCCCAGCGGCTATGAATTGCAGATCGCGAAAGATTCCGGCTTCCAGCAGATTGAAGACGATTCGCCGCAGCTCAACAATCCGACTCGCACGGTGCTTTCGCTGACTTCCGGCCAGAAATTCTGGCGCGTACGTTCGGCCCAGGGCGACGCTTCTCCCACCACAGCTGCCGTAACCGCGTGGTCTGCTCAAGGATCGTTCACCATTAGCCCTGCACCGGCAGCGCCTGCATCACTGATACTAACGAACAACACTCTTTACAGCGGAGACACCACATGGGTTCAGGTGCAACTCAGCGCGGCCGCACCAGCCGCAGGAGCGATCATCAACCTCACCAGCTCGAATCCATCCGCCGCACCTGTGCCGGCTTCAGTGAATATGCCGCCCAACACAGCATGGATGCAATTCCAGATTCAGGCTGGACAAGTCACTTCAACCACGCCTGTAACTCTTACCGCCACGCTCAACTCAGGCCAGGCAACTATGCAGTTCAACGTAAACCCGCCATCGCTTAAAGCGATCACTCTGACCCCAGCCAGCATCAGCGGCGGAGCGCAGGGAGGTGCCATCGCGATGCTCAACGGCCAAGCTCCCGCAGGCGGAGCAGTTGTGGACTTCTCCAGCGATTCTCCTTCGGCGATGCCGCCAGCGCTGGCGACCATCCCAGCCGGCAGTTCGTCAGTATCTGTTTCGATTCCGACGAATCAAGTATCCGCCAACACGCTCGCCAACATCAGCGCCACATGGAACGGCGCAAGCGTTCAGTCACCGCTGACGATTACGCCGCAAGGCCAACCAGCATCCATCTCGCTGAGCCCTGCTTCTGTGAGCGGGATTAGCAGCACCTTTGCAACCGTGACCATGGCAGCGCCTTCAGCTACTGACCAGATTTTGCAGATCAGCAGCAGCAATGCCGCAGCGTCACTGACTGCAAACTCAGTAACGATCCCCGCGGGCAGCACGACTGGTGGGTTCTTCATCAACACGGCCTCAGTCAGCACGAAGACGCTGGCCACCATCTCGGTTTCAGGCGGCGGAGTAACGCGCTCAGCCACTTTGACGCTGAACCCTGTGGTTACGCCAACAAACATGTCACTGGCCGTAACTGCGGGTGGCCGCAGCGGCGAGCGAGTTGTCTCAAACCCAACAGGTCTGAGCGTTGCAACCGGCAGCACCGGATCGGCGCAGCTCGCTCCCGGAACGGCAGTAACGCTTAGCGTTGCCAGCGGACGTGACGCCATCTGGGGCGGTGCATGCTCCAGCGGCGGCGCAAAGACCAGGACTTGTACGCTGACGTTGAACGCAAATTCGTCAGTGACAGCGAACGTACAGTAAGACCGAACCCAACAAGAACGCGCTCTTTGCCCCCGGCGAACCCGGGGGCATTTTTATTTCTTAGAGCTGTGCTGGAAACCGTTAAACTCGCACTAGCAATGGATAATGCTGTCTGAAGGCTCACTTCCGCATCAAAGCGACCCAGAGCTTGCAGCTTTTTGTTTCAATGAAAGTTCATCAATCATCTTGGTCACCAGCGCAGTCCAGCCCGTCTGATGGCTGGCGCCGACTCCCGATCCGTTGTCAGCATTGAAATACTCATAAAACAAGACGTAGTCACGCCAGTGCGGGTCTGACTGGAACTTTTCATTCGTGCCAAACACCGCGCGGCGTCCCTGCGCGTCCCGCCTGAACGTCGAAACCAGACGGCGACTGATCTCGTCCGCCACCTCGGCCAGATTCATCATGCGTCCTGAGCCGGTGGGGCACTCCACCTGAAATGACTCGTGATAATACTCATGGAAACGACGCAGCGCCTGGATCAATAAAAAGTTCACGGGGAACCATACCGGCCCGCGCCAGTTGGAGTTGCCGCCAAAGAGTCCGGTGGTGGATTCCGCCGGCTCATAGTCAACCTGGTGGTTTGCTCCGGCAAAATCCAGCAT
>DASXJO010000110.1:0-2815 GCA_036497385.1 Candidatus Angelobacter sp.
CACTGGTGCCCAGCGTCACTGATAAATAAACTCCAAATCGAGCATTAGTATTGTCCTCACCTCAAAGCTCGCGAGGAGATATTGCGGCGTCTGACGCGATTGAAATTGCGATCGAAGTTGTGGCTTTGCCAGGATCGGGGCGATGGCTTCGCGCGCTTCCGTGGATCCACAGCGGCTGCGATGTTTGCCGCGCTTTTCTCGTTGTTCCTGGCGTGGGCCAGTCCTGGTGCTGCGGCGCAGATTTCTCCAGGCCCGCTGTCGCGGCCCCACCAATCCCTCAACGGTTCCACCAATTGCGCCACTTGCCATAAATTCGGCGGTCAGGCTGCCCTCAAATGCCTTGATTGTCACACGGAAATCGCTACCCGCCTCTCCGCTCACAAGGGCCTGCATTCTACCTACAACATTCCGAGCGGTTCCAGCCAGGAGTGCGCCCGCTGTCATTCCGAGCACAATGGTGAAGATTTCCCGCTGATCAAGTGGAATACCCAGACCTTCAATCACAAAGAGGCCGGGTACGTTCTCGAGGGCAAGCATGCTGGGTTGGAGTGCGCGAAGTGCCATAATCCCTCGCACATTTCTCCCCAGGAACGCGCCGCGATCAAGATCAAAGATCCCAGCCGGACCTATCTCGGCCTTTCCACGGCGTGCGTGACTTGCCACCAGGATCAGCACAAGGGACGGCTGGGCCAGAATTGCGCTTCTTGCCACAACTTCGTCGATTGGAAGTCGATCAACATGGGCCAGTTCGATCACTCCAAGACACGCTACCCGTTAACTGGGCTGCACCTGCAAGTGCAATGCGCTAAGTGCCATACCAATGGGGCCGACGGAAAGCCGCAGTACGTAGGCATTGCATTCAATCAGTGTTCGGACTGCCATAAGGATCCGCATCACGGCAGTTTCCCGCAGAGCTGCCAGTCGTGTCACAACACCGGCGGCTGGAAGAAGATTTCTTTGCAGTCAGTCAATCAACGCTTTGATCACTCCAAAACGAAGTTTCCGCTGGAGGGGAAGCACGCGAGTGTCGACTGCGGTCAATGCCATGCGAACGGCGACTTCAAGAAGCCGCTGGTATTCGCCAAGTGCATGGACTGCCACAAGGATGCACACAAAGGCCAATTTACCAAACGCGCGGACCAGGGAGAGTGCGCGTCCTGTCACACGGTGCAGGGCTGGAAGCCCTCGAAATTCACGGTCAAGGAACATGCGTCCACGGCGTATCCGTTGCAGGGTGGCCACGCTCGTCTGGAATGTGCGCAGTGCCATATTCCGAAAGGCAAGGACACGTTATTCAAAGTCAAATTCGATCGCTGCACAGATTGCCATAGCGACCGGCACGCGGGACAGTTTGCCGCCGCGCCTTATTTCAATGCTTGCGAGCGTTGTCATACCGTGAATGGTTACAAGCCGTCCACGTTTACCCTTGCCAAGCACAAGGAAACTCATTTTGCACTCACCGGAGGACACGTCGCCGTTCCCTGTGCCGACTGCCACAAAGAATCCGCGGAGTTCCAACCCAAGCCTGCGGTTATCTATCACTGGAGCAATCTGAACTGCGCCAGTTGCCATAACGATCCTCATAAGGGGCAGTTCAAGGAACGCATGCAGCGAGTCCGCGCTGACGGCAGACAGGCTGGGTGCGAGGCCTGTCACTCCACCAAGAGTTGGAGGGAACTCTCAGGATTCGATCACTCGCAGACGAAATTCACGCTGCTGGGTGCGCACCGCGCTACGGCGTGCATCGACTGCCACAAGCCGCCAAATCTTGAAACGAACTTGTTGAATGTCGATTTCAAAGCTGCTCCGATGCAGTGTGAGGACTGCCATCAGAACGTGCATGCGAACCAATTCGCAAAGGCCGGAGTTACGCGGTGCGCCGAGTGTCACAACAGCATGAAATGGAAACCGTCGCTGTTTGATCACGACAAGCGTACGGACTTCGCATTGCGAGGCGCGCATCAAAACGTGCGCTGCGCCGGCTGTCACAAGCTGAGCAGGGTGATTGAGGGCAAAACGGTTCTGTTCTACAAGCCGACGCCGAAAGAATGTTCCGCTTGTCACGGCGCCAACAACCCGGTACCTAAAGCGAGCGCGTCCGGATTAAAAGATTAGGAAGCTCCGACTTTTCTGTGCGGACTTCTGCGTGCGTATGACTCGCAGAGCTTACAACCTTTCATTCTGCGCGCTGCATCTCTAGGCCTATATTCTTATACCCTGTCCTGCCACAGAGTCTGCGTTTCACTCAGTTCAAACGTTCGGATTTTTCTACAAGTGAAGTGCCCGCGAAAGCAGCCATGGCTGCTAACGACACGCATCCAGTTGCGGCCGGAATCCGTTCAAAAATTGCGCGTTCAGATTTCTTAACAACACGAAGGTTCAATAGGAAAAACTTCGCGGTAACGCGAAGAACTTACACTTGGCTTTCAGTACTACGGAAGGGGCTGGAATCTGGCCACTGGCCTAACCAACCCGCGAATACGCACCCCGGTAACTTTCCGCGGCTGCGAGGCAATCGCTATTGTAGTTGGACTAACAATTGCAGTTGCAAGTTCTTCCGTCCTTTATAGCTGTGCTTAATTCATTTCTGTCTGTGGTGGGTAGACGAAAGGGCAAGCCATGTCACGTGCTGGGGCCGTGCTCAAGGTCATTGCAGTGGCGCTGCTCGCGTTTACCGCGTACTCAGGTACGGGGGAAGCGCAGGTATCGGGCGGAACTCGCAGTCCGCACGGGAACCTCGCTATTCCTTGTCAAAATTGCCATACAGCAAGCGGGTGGAAGCCGATTCGAGCCGTTCCAGAATTCGACCACAACC
>DASXJO010000111.1:0-6965 GCA_036497385.1 Candidatus Angelobacter sp.
CCGATCAGGACGCTGGTTTCGCCAATCTCCAGTCTTCCCAAACGATGGACCAGGCAAACATCACGGACCTTAAACTGTTCCAGCGCAGCCTGGGCCAACTTTTCCATCTCATTTAAAGCCATGGATTCGTAAGCTTCATAGACCAAAAACAAAGTACGCCGGCCACGCGTATTATTGCGTACAATTCCATCAAAAAATAATGCCGACCCGTCTTCCGGATTCTCCAGGTTCTTCCTAATTGCCTGAATATCAATAGGTTCGCGCACTATGGCGCAATGCGCGGACTGGAGTTCCGCAGCTTTGGATTTCCCGCCGCTCACCGGTGGCAGCAAGCCGACCTCGTCGTTTTCTTTAAGCGGCGCCGATGCCTGGGCATATTCCTGATTGATGGAGCACGCAATCGATTTGGTCAGGCCCTGGAATTTTGGATAGCGGGCGGAATAATGCTCCATCACGGCTGAAAGCCGGGCGTCGGAAGCCAGTTCCAGAAACTCCTCCTGGCGTCCAATAATGTCTTTGAGCTGCCCAAACAGCAGCACCTTAACGCGCATGTCTTTAAGAATAGCGGAAACTCTGCCCTGCTGGGTTCAGAAGTTTTTTTCGAACTCTCAGGTGTGAGCTGTCTTATCTGAGGGTTGAGTCACATTGGTTGAAGCGATAAGCGGAAGTGAGCGAAACGGGAGTCCCGCTGCCGAAATCCTGAGCGAACTCCGAGCGACCGAAGCGAACCGAGGGCGAGTCGAAGGACCCGAAGGTGCCGGTTGTAACCATGCAGCGTCAGGGAGTTCTACCGAAAATCTCGGGGAGAACGCCTTAATGCTGCATGGCAAAGGATGCCACACCGGGGTCCTTCGACTTTACCTCGCTCCGATTGTCGCGAGGTGCCGCTCAGGATGACAGAGGTGAGAAATCCTCATTCCCACGACATGCTATCCCGAACGCGAAGCGTGAGGGACCGGCTCCGCTGCCGCATTGCGGTAGCCCTGAAGACCAGTGGGGCAGATTCCTCGCCTGCGGATCGGAACAGCATGTCGTTTGGTTCTGCAGCGCGAATCACATCGCAAAGATCGTGCCGTTTAACCCTGTCATCCTTGAGCGAAGCGCCAGCGGAGTCGAAGGATCTCTCAGGCTAACGTTAAGTTGAGGCGAGAAGCGGGCGTGAGCGAAGCGGGAGTCCGCTGCCGAAATCCTGAGCGAAGCGTCAGCGGAGTCGAAGGATCCCTTCGGTTAAGTTTTTTTAACCGTGACGAACGGTGCTAACTCCTGCAACTTTTGCGCGTCTAACAACGTAACAAGCCATTAAGGCTAATACAAAGGTTACGATTCATCCGGAGCGGTTTCACGGACTGCTCCGGAGTTTTTTTTGTGTCTGTGATGAAGCGTAATCCGTGTTGCGCACCTTACGGTACGGCGATCCCCATGGTGCGGGTCATTTGCAGGGCTGCAATGCGGAACTCGCCGGAATCGGAAGCGAAAGACGCCTTTCCGCCTGAATAGGCCGCAACCTGCTCCAGCAGCGCCCGTTCTGACGCCCCGTCCGCATTCAACCCGATGCAGTCTATGCGCACCCCGCTTACCTGGCTGCGGAACGTGAGGCTATCTGAGGTGGTCTGCCCGCTGCGTCCATCGGAGATCACGAGCAGAACGCGGTTGCTGTTCTTGCCAATGCGCTTCAAGTGTCCTGCGGCAAAAGCAACTCCAGAGAGCAGCGCCTTGCCCTGCTTGGGACGTATCTGGCTGAGCGCTTCTTCCAGCAGCGTGTCGTCGGCCGTGAGGTCCTGCTCAAAATCTAGCTCGTCACTGAATACCAGAATCGCGGCTTCGTCGTTGACTCGCAGATTTCTTACAATATCTTTCAGCGTGGCAATAATTGCCGGCCGGTTCTGGTTAGTCAGCAACGATGTCTCAATCAGTATGCCCAGTGACACCGCTTCAGAAGGCGCGGCAATCACTTTAGGACGATTTGCAGGAGCGTTCGCTGAAGCGACGGGTTCACGCGACGGCGGTTCATGCAGTGTATCTTCAAATCCAAATGGCGCTTTTTTCTTCCCCGAGGACTTTTCTCGATTGGACGCTTCCGTCGTCTCAGCGGACTTTTCGGTGCGCTTGGTGGAACTTGCGCTATTGGCGGCTATAGAAGAATTGCTCGTCGGGCGCGAATTAGGAGCGCTTGACGCAACCACGGTGTTAGCGGAAGGCTTGCCGGTATCAGGGTTGGGCGGCGCATCTAATGCGGCTGCGCTGGCTTGATAGCGTTGCCAGCCCTCAGCTTTTCCGCCATCTTTAACATAGGCGCGCCATGCGTAATTGTTGATCTCCTGTCCTTGCGGCGTTCCTGCTGTTAGATTGGCAGCGCGCGCCAGATACCAGTAGCCGCGATATTGGTCGCGATTCTTGCCATTCAACAGCGCGAGGCCCATGCCATAAACCAACTGCGCGTTATTCGGATCACTGGCCACGGCTTGCTCCAGGGCGGTGCGCGCCTGCGGGTAATCTTCAATCGCCAGATAACTCAGACCAACCGCGCCACTGAGCATGGTGGCGACTTGCTGCTTGAGCATTTGAAAATTTCTATCCAGCATGCCTTCAGGCTTGCTCAATTGATCCAGACTGGTCATGGCTGAATTCAATTGTGCCAACCGGTTCTCGGTCGCGCGTTTATCGCGCGACGCGGAAGACATGTCCTGGTTGAGCACCGCCACTGCGATCGGATTCCCGGGCGAGACGGCGAGCAATTCTTTAGCCCGCTGTGTGCTCTGCGACGGATGCCCTAAACGAAAATGGTCCCAGACTAAAAATTCCAGCGCGTCCGCTTTCAATTTGCTGCTTCCCGCCATTGCTACATATTTTTCCATGGCAGTGATGCGCTCAGAGATAGTGGATTGCTTAATGGCGTCAGCGTATGCGCTGATGCTGCTTCCCACGGAAAGAGAAGATTGAGTCTGCGCGAGGCAAGAAACTCCGGCAACCGCGAGCAGCAGAAGGACCGACAAGCTGAACGAGACCGTTGTCGGTAATTTCAGCCACTCTGAAATTGCAGGGTGCCGTCCGGAATTTGTAACCTTCAACATGGGTTCCTTCGGGAATTGTGGTTATATACTCCGTTGGATGCACGTGGCAGTGCTGCTGCTGGCCGGAAGCTCACCTTAGATTGGGGATTAGGTAAAAAAAAACTACCAGCAAAGAGAAAGGGCAGGGATTGCTCCCCTGCCCTTAACTCAAAGACGAACTGTTTAGTTTTTAGACGTTGCTCAACACGCGCTCGCGCGTCTCTGCGTCCTGCCGCTCTTCCAGGTGCGAGCCAGGCAGCGCGACCTCCAGCACTTCTTCAATCGTGCTGACGAAATGCAGGGTTAGGCCTTCCAGTTGTTCCGGGGTCAGGTCTTCTTCCACGTTCATGCGATTATCCGCCGGGAAGAGAATGTCCTTCACGCCCGCTCGCTTGGCGGCCAGAAATTTCTCTTTTACGCCGCCGATCGGCAAAACGTTCCCGCTCAGTGTCAACTCACCGGTCATCCCGGTCAGCGGACGCACTGGAGTATCTTTCAAGAGCGAAACCAGCGCCGTTGCCATTGTCACACCCGCTGAAGGACCATCTTTCGGGATGGCGCCCGCGGGCACGTGGATGTGAATGTCATGGTCCTTGAAAAACTCCTCTGGTATTGCGAGCTTTTCAGCGTTCGACCGCACCCAGGTCAAAGCCGCTTGCATGGACTCCTGCATCACCTGGCCAATCTGTCCGGTCATGGTGAAGCCGCCCTTGCCCTTCATCTTGTTGGCCTCAATGAAGAGAATGTCACCGCCCGCCGGTGTCCATGCCAGGCCCACGGCCACCCCGGGACGCTTGGTGCGCTCGGCAATTTCCGTGTCGATGCGGATTTTGATTCCACCCAGGAATTCCTGGACGACCTCCGGCGTTACCAAAAGCTTGTCAGTGTTGCCTTCAGCAATGCGGCGCGCCTGCTTGCGGCAAACCGTGCCGATGTTGCGCTCCAGGTTGCGTACGCCCGCCTCGCGCGTGTAATGCCGGCTGATGAACCGGACAGACTCTTCCGGAAATTCAATCTGTTCTTTTGTCAGACCGTTTTCTTCAATCTGCTTGGGAACCAGATAGCGCTCCGCAATGTGCGTCTTATCGTCTTCGGTATAGCCCTGAAGTTCGATAATTTCCATGCGGTCGCGCAACGGCTCCGGAATTGTGTCCAGCATGTTGGCCGTGCAGATGAACAGCACTTTTGACAAATCAAACGGCACGTCCAGATAGTTATCGCGGAACGTGGAGTTCTGCTCCGGATCAAGCGTTTCCAGCAGCGCCGATGAAGGATCGCCACGGAAGTCCCGTCCCAGCTTGTCCACTTCATCCAGGACAAAGACCGGATCGTTCGTTTCTGCGCGGCGCAGACCTTGCATAATCTGTCCCGGCAAAGCGCCTATATATGTACGGCGATGGCCGCGAATTTCCGCTTCGTCATGGACGCCGCCCAGCGAGAGGCGTACAAACTTCCGCTCCAGCGCGCGCGCAATGCTGCGGCCGAGCGAAGTCTTTCCCACTCCAGGAGGTCCGACAAAGCAGAGGATTGGCCCTTTCATGCTCGGCTTGAGTCGGCGCACGGAAAGGTAATCCAGAATGCGGTCTTTTACTTTTTTCAGATCGTAGTGGTCAGCATCCAGCACTTCGGCGGCTTTTTTTATATCCACCACAACGCCGCTCGATTTGGCCCACGGCAGAACCGCCAGCCACTCAATGTAATTGCGGGTCACGGAGTAATCCGCTGCCATCGGCGACATACGGGCCAGCCGGTTCAGTTCCTTGGTGGCTTCCTTCTTTACTTCCTCAGGCATGCCCGCGGCTTCAATCTTCTGGCGCAGCTCTTCCACATCGCGCTGGGTTTCATCCTGCTCACCCAGTTCTTTCTGGATGGCCTTCATCTGCTCGCGCAAATAGTATTCGCGTTGCGACTGCTGCACCTGGTCCTGAACTTCATTCTGGATCTTGTTGCGCAATTGCTGCACTTCCAGCTCTTTGGCCAGATGATGGTTGATGGCCTGAAGCCGGTGGCTTACGTCCGGTGTCTCCAGGATTTCCTGCTTGTCTTTGGTCGAAAGGAACGGCAGCGACGAAGCGACAAAGTCCACCAGCCTGCCGGGCTCTTCAATGTTGATGGCCACAGTCTGCAGCTCGTCAGAGAGCGTCGGTGAACCAGCCACGATCTGCTGGAACAAGGTGAGCACATTGCGCTGCAGAGCTTCGATTTCCGGCGAAGCTTCCTCAGGTTCCGTGTCTGGAATCGGCTCCACATTTGCGCGGAGGAACGGCGTAAGCTGGGTAAAATCCTGCAGCTTGCCGCGCGTCAGGCCTTCAGTAAAAACAAAAAGGCTCTGGTTGGGCATTTTCACCACTTTATGAACGGTGGCCAGTGTTCCAATGTTATATAAGTCAGTAGGTTGCGGTGCATCCACGCGGGCTTCACGCTGGGCCACCACCAGGATGGTCTTCTCTTCACCCAGCGAATTGATCAGTTGAATGGAGCTCTCGCGTCCTACCGTTAAAGGCAGGACCGCATGCGGGAACAGCACGGTATCGCGGACCGGCAGGACCGGTATGCTCTTCTGCTGCTCCTCAGTTATTGTTGGGCGCTGATCAGGCGTCACAGCGATAGGCTCGATATTGGTGCTAGTTTTAGTTTCAGACGCCATAAATTATCCTTGATATAAGTACGCTCACATTTGATGATACCGTAATACGGAAAGATGCAGTTTGGGCCAATTTTCACGCCGCGCGGATTGTACCATCGTTTCCTCCCACCATGCTTCAACCAGTTTCGTTTTCAGCTTCTTAGCTCAGGCTGCGCGGGCCGGATTTTTCACTTGGTGCTGGGATAAACTCCCAGCACCTTTACAAAGCCTGCGATCTCTTCCAGATGGTTCAGCGCCAGCTTCATGGCCCGGTCCTCGCCGCAGAGCACGTCCACATAAAAACGATACTCCCAGGGCTTGCCCCGTACCGGCCGCGACTCAATCTTGCTCAAATCGAGATCGCGCAGGGCAAATACGCTCAACGCCTTGAACAGCGCCCCAGAGACATTTTTCAGCGAGAACACCAGAGATGTTTTGTTGGCCCCCACCCCTACTTTCTTCTTCTTGTTGATGAGAAAAAAGCGGGTGAAGTTTTGTTTATTATCCTCCAGGCCAGACAGCAGCACCTTGCCGCCGTATTCTTTTGCCGCCTGGCTGCTGGCGATTCCCGCGGTGTCTCGCAGACTTTGCGCCATGATGTGCTTCACGCTGCCCGCGGTGTCATAAAAAGGAACGGCTGAAACCCCGCGGTGCTTGCGGAAAAAGTTGCGGCACTGGTCCAGCGCCACAGGATGCGAAAGTACCTGGCGAATGTCTTTGAGCTTCACGCCGGGAGCGGCAATCAAGTTGTGCGCGATCCGCAGCCGCATTTCAGCGTGAATAAAAACGTCGCGCTCCAGAAGAAGATCAAGATGCTCACCCACGGGGCCGGCCAGCGTGTTCTCGACGGGAATGACCGCAGCCGCAGCGCGACGAGAATCCAGAGCGTCAAAAACCTGGACGGACGTGGCGCACGCCAGCACATCAGCGCCGCGCACAAGCTGCAACGCCGCCTGATGGCTGAATGCTCCGCGCTCTCCTTGAATGGCTACCTTTGTCCGCACCTACCCCTCCCCCCTCCCAGTCAATTAGGATTTTAAAGTACTTACATAATTCAATCCCGGGGATGTTCTGTCGCAACGCCGGTTCTTCGGCTCCTATTCCTGATCCGTGTCATCCGTGTCCATCTGTGGTGAGGTTTTGTTTTCCGATCACGGCGATGTCGGCGATCTAACAGTGGCCCAAATCGATCTATGTTACTTCACTTTTTGTTTGCTGTCAAGACCTTTTCCTTTCGGAAACAAAAAAGCGCTGGCGCCCGGAACACTGTTACTTTTGCCACATCCGGG
>DASXJO010000112.1:0-6113 GCA_036497385.1 Candidatus Angelobacter sp.
TCGCAGATCGTTTCTTACTGTGTGCTCGCGTTTTGGATTGACCGCAACGCTGCTGCCCGGAGTGCTCTGGGCCATGGCCGACGAAAAAGGCAAAGTCACTCGGGAGATGATTGACAACGCTGCCGCCATCGCTGATGTCCACATTGCCGATGAATACAAGGACATGATGCTGGAGGACCTTGACAGTTATAAGGAAGGCTTTGAGGCCATCTATGCGTTGCATATCAAGAATGACGTAGCTCCGGCGGTGATTTTTGATCCCGTGCTGCCCGGAATGAAGTTTGAAACGGAGCAGCGTCCCATCAAGATTTCGGCTGCGCCGTCCGTCTTGGGCGCCGCGCCGAAAAATCTGGAAGACGTGGCGTTTTTTTCCGTGCGCCAGCTGGCGGAACTGGTACGCACGAAGAAGGTTTCTTCGGCTGCGCTGACGGAAATGTATATCGCGCGGCTCAAGCGTTATGATCCGCTGCTGAAATTCGTAATCACGCTGACGGAAGATCGCGCGTTGGTGCAGGCCAAGGATGCGGACCGCGAGATCGCGGCAGGGAAGTATCGTGGTCCGCTGCACGGATTGCCCTGGGGCGCCAAAGACCTGCTGGCGGTCAAGGGATATCGCACCACATGGGGCGCAGGCGGGTTTGAAGACCAGAAGATTGACGAAGACGCGACCGTGGTCAAGCGTCTAGACGGGGCTGGAGCGGTTCTCGTCGCCAAACTCACTCTGGGCGCGCTGGCGCAGGGCGATAAATGGTTTGGCGGCATGACGCGCAATCCCTGGAACACGAAACAAGGATCAAGTGGATCGTCGGCCGGATCGGCTTCAGCCACTGCTGCTGGCTGCGTGGCTTTTGCTATCGGATCGGAAACGCTCGGCTCGATTTCATCGCCCTCAACCCGCTGCGGCACAACCGGGCTGCGTCCGACATTTGGCTTTGTGCCGCGCACCGGCGCCATGGCGCTCTCCTGGACGATGGACAAACTTGGCCCGCTCTGCCGCGCTGTGGAAGATACGGCAATCGTGCTGAGCGCGATCCACGGGCCTGACGGCCATGATCGCACGGTACACAACGCGGCGTTCAACTGGGACGCGAATCTTGATTGGCGCAAGCTGCGCGTCGGCTATTTGAAATCCGACTTTGAATTGCAACCGCCGCCACAGCAGACCGCGCCGGCAAAAGAAGAAAAAGAGCTATCGGAAGATGAAAAGAAGAAGCAGGCGGAAGAAAAAGCCAATCGTGCAGATGCCATGGCGCGCCGCCAATATGACCACAAGTTCGACGAAGCCGCGCTGGCCAAGCTGCGCTCCATGGGCGTAAACCTAATCCCCGTGGAGTTCCCCAAGTATCCTTACGGGGCGATGCGCAGCATTCTGCTGGCGGAGGCCGCCGCGGCTTTTGACGACCTGACGCGTAGCGGACGCGACAAGCTGCTGACGCAACAAACCAAAGACGACTGGCCCAACACTTTTCGCGCTGCCCGCTTCATTCCGGCGGTGGAATATATCCAAGCCAACCGTGCCCGCATCATAGCCATGGAAATGGCGGCAAAAGTTTTCGACCAGGTGGATGTGATTGTGGCGCCCACGTTCAGCACCCAACTATTGATTACAAATTTAACGGGACATCCGGCAGTCATCCTGCCCAATGGCTTTCGCGGGGATGACGCGCCGAAAGCTCGCGTGCGGGAAAACGGCGAGGTGGAGGGCGGAGGGCCGGGTACGCCGGTCAGTCTAACTTTCCTGGGTCATCTTTATGGCGAAGCGAAAATGCTGGCGATGGCCAAGGCATATCAGGATGCAACCGATTTTCATCGCAAGCACCCACAACTGGAAGCCGGAAGCTAAGACATAGCCGTCTGCCGGAACGCATTACTTGCTCTAAGTTTTTCCAATGAAGGGCCCAGCGGCGGGACGAATTGCGTCTTGAGTTTTTGAAGATGTAATTTTTTTAATAGAACGATCCGAAATGGAACGGCGGTTTGGATTGCGTACACTCGATCCGAAATGCCATTGGAGGCGCGGGGCGGTTTGCCACGATTTAGCTCTAAGTTCCTGAATTTAAATTATTTGTGGCGGGACGCTTGCCGAATTGACCAATGGTATGAAATTCATTGCATTTGCCTATCTTAAGCATAGGCGAATCCGAAAATCGAAACCGATTTTAATTGTTGTAACCCGTTTCAATTTCTCATGTAGTCTTATTGGCAACTTTCGGGGCAGAATTCTGAAGAGCAAACTTGGAGGAAATTAATCATGAAGATGGCAATACGTATGTTGGTTATTACGTTGATTCTGGGTGCAGGAAGCTTCGCTCAAGCTGCAACGTTCTCTGGCCCCGGCACGCCGCCCGCAGATCCGCCGGTCGCCGCACTTTGATATTGCGAAATTAAGAAAGTGCTTTTTTAAGATTTCACTTTATACTTTCTACGCGGCTGGTTTAGGCTGGCCGCTAGAATGACTCCACAAAACTGGTTTCAGTTTGTATTGGATTGGGTCGGGCTGCCTTCTCTGGCCCTTCTCGCCGTCATTCTTATTTACCGCCGCTGGTATCGGGAATTCCCTTTCTTTTTTCTCTATGTAGTGAGCGCGGGGCTGATAGGCATCGCCCGTTTGTTTTTCCTGGAAGAAGCGCCCACTCGGATTTATTCCCGGGTTTATTGGGTCTCAGATACGGCTTTGGCCGCGTTTGCTTTTCTGGCGGCGTATGAGCTCTTTTTTAAGCGCCTTTTTTCTGGCTTCAACAAGACTCGTTTCTATCGGTTTCTTTTTCCCGCGGCGGCAATCCTGGTCACTTCCATGATCGTGGGCGGCTCACTTATTGGCGGCCATGTATCGGCCCTCGCCCTCACGACCAGGATTTTTGTTTTCCTGCAAGCCGCGATCTTAGTTTTTTTTGTTGCGTTGATGATCATGATGGGCCGGCAATGGAGTAAGCAGGAGTTTGCTATTGCGTTTGGATTTGGGCTTGACGTCTCGACATCATCCATCTTGCTGGGAATTCTTTCGCATACCGCGAGCCGTAATGAGTTGCTGAATCGAATCGCGGTTGTTGCTTACGACCTCGCTTGTCTTATATGGCTCTATTGTTTCTGGGCGGCTCCCAAGACTCAAGCCTCTCCAGCGCTCTCACCCGAAGCTCTTCAAGAAGCCAGGAAGTGGGAAGATTCGCTGAAGGACTTTATGTCCCAGGGCAAACACTGATCCTTTAAAAGCAAGACTTCTTATAGTGACCTTAAAAGGAATATGAGGCCTAGAGGCTCTGAGCCAGCGGTTCATTCAGGCTGGAGAATTTCAGGCATGTAAGATGGTCGGCTTTGTCTTTGAGTAGGGCATAGGCCGGCATAAGGCTTGAGGCAACAATGCTGCGAACATCCCCAGTATTGACGGCCGAAAACAGCGGCAGCATTTGCAGGTAACCCCGAACCTGCAGAACAATCAAAGCCATAAAGGTGTAGAGCCGGACATGGACTCCGGCATCCACCATTTCCTGTGCCAAGGAGGCGATCAACTGATTGCCGCTATTGAGTTGGGCATAGCCGATCTGTTGCAGCAAGGCGGCATTGTGTGACATGCGCCGCAAACATTCAATAGTCAGGTTAACCTGTTGCCCGTAGATCCTCAGCAGTTCATCGCGACCGAAGGTCTCCTGCAAATGCCGTTGCTGTGCCGGATTCATGACTTCTGAAAGCACTTCCACGTTCACTGGAAGAAACGAATTCATCAGCTCACCAAGTTCCGCGCCCGGCGATTGTCTCCGCCGCAGGTTCAGAAATGCTGCATACAGAAACAGCAGGAGAATGCCTGCTGATAATCCGATCCAGATCGCGAACATAGTATTAGACATTCGTTTGCTCTCGTTGGTACACGCAAACTCTAACCCTGACCGTATCCGGGGTCAATGGAAATTGGGTCTACCAGCGGGCACTTTGGTAATTTATTGATTTCCCAAAATGGAACTGGCTAGGCCGCCAAAGTGCCTGTTTCTAATAGGTTGCGCGCTTCAAAGCCCGGGTATGGGAAAGGCGTGTCCATCACCGGTAACGGCTTAGTTACGCGGAGCTGGGACTGCGAATCCTGACCCTATACTTCTCGGCGCGAACCTCAAAATCCCGGATGAAGGTTTGAATTCACTTTGATCCTGTTGGTTATCTTTCGTTTAGCGGCGTACTCGCCGGCAATATGTGCAGCCTGGTCCTTTGCGGTTTTGGTCATAACCGTTCCCGTAAGAAGTACTTCCTTATAGGTGACATGCACGCTGACGTTGGAATAGGCCATGTGCGGGTCCTGTTTGAGGTCATCCATAATCTTGCTCTCAAGCTGTCGATCACCAGGATTCGGTTCCGCATCAACATGGGGCGGTTGCTCCGCCTGCTGCCCGCCCGCCGCTTCTGTGGGCTGCGCTGAAGGTTGACCGCTTGCGGCCCGAGCGATTGTGAAGGAGAGAGTCAGGAAAAATACAGCTGCGACTTGGGCGTAGTATTTCATTGTTC
This sequence comes from Candidatus Angelobacter sp., assembly GCA_036497385.1. GTDB lineage: Bacteria > Acidobacteriota > Terriglobia > Terriglobales > Acidobacteriaceae > Angelobacter. The sequence continues at coordinate 4,489 of DASXJO010000112.1, forward strand.
CGCAACCTCTGCCCACAATCCTATGTACTGGGATAAAGCTGTGTCAGCTATCAATTTTGACAGTCCAACCTCGTTCCCAAAAGCGCCATTGATGCGATTCGGTTGAACGTACGAGTTCGCGGGCGCTATCTCTCAGTAGCTGTCTGCTAGTTTTGCCAGTTTGAGATTACGGCAACTCAGCACAGCTTAGGTTAGCGGCACTCCTCAATGAGCCATCCCGAAAAACTCGCTTCAGGAACTCACGCCGTTATCCATGGAGGAGCTTACGGCCTTTGTATTCTGGTTCTACTGCTAGGGCTTTCGAATGCAGCCCAGAGCCAGAATGCGAGTTCCTTGGAAGATAAGCCCAACTCAGTCTCCAGAGGGGTGGGATATCTTGTGAATTACCTGAACATGGCTGGCGCAACCAAGGCGAGTGATTTCCGGCCCATGAGCCAGCGTGAACGGACTGATCTTTACTGGAAGACAATGGCTAATCCGCTCGGTTTCGCCAAAGCCGGATTCTCAGCGGGAGCCGATCAGTGGAATAATAAGCCTTCAGAGTGGCAGCAGGGCGCAGCGGGCTATGGTCAGCGCTACGCAAATATTCTGGGGCAATATTCGATTCAGCGGACAGTTACCTACGGTTTGTCCAGCCTCTTCCATGAAGACAATCGTTACTTCAATTCCGGCAAACACGGCTTCTGGAATCGCACCGGCTATGCATTGGAAAGCGGCCTGGTCGCGCGGCATGATGACGGAAGCCGGCACATTTCTATTTCTCAGTTAGGTGGAGTGGCAGCAGGAGCTTTTGTTTCACGTTTATGGCTGCCTGCGAGCCAGAACACGGCGGGTGACGCGGCTGTGAGCTTCGGCATCACCATGGGCTGGAATATGGGTTTTGGGGTAGTGAAGGAACTGCTCCCTGACCTGGGGAATGCCATCAAGAAGCGCAAGAAGCGCCGGGAGGACGCTGGAAAATAAATCTCTTTCCAGCGCGCCCACTTCCAGCACCCCACGCGTTTCAAGCGATGCAGCTAGTGATCGCTGGGTTTGGCCAGAATGATTGCCGGAACCTCCTGTTTTTTTACGACTTCGTTATATGCCGGTGCGTCTGTGCCCAGAATCTGCTTCCATTTGGTCAGTTGCTCATCCAGTTGCTTGCTGAGCATATCAAAGACTTCATAGGAAGACTGGGTCGGGGCCGAGTCCGCACTTTCCACCACTCCTCCCAGCGCGACAAGATAATTGTTCAGCCGAATGGGATAGTTCAGCACGTCCTGCCCGCTCTTGGCTTTGGTCTGGATCAGCACTTCTTCCACTTCAGTCATTTTCTTGTCCAGTTGCTTTCCGGCATCGGCCACGGCTTGTGCCTGCGGCTGCTTTTCCAGACGCTTGTTCAAGTCCGTGATCTGGGCACGGATATCGCGAATCTGGTTTACCGTTTCATGTGCCTGGGTGACGCGCTCGCGGATCTTCATCAGCAAATCGAACTGCTTTTCCAAGTCCTGCTGTGTGACTTTCAGGCGAGGATCGGGAACGATTTCCAGCGGGGCGGTGTATTGTTTGCCGTTCACCGTCAAGCGGACTTGGTATTTGCCGGGAACAGCCTCGGGTCCATCAGTGCTGCCTCCCCACAATGGCGA
>DASXJO010000113.1:0-4889 GCA_036497385.1 Candidatus Angelobacter sp.
AAGAACCATCGGAACTGGATCCAGCATTGCAATCCGCACAAATACGCTCTCTTGAAAAGGATAGCTGGTAACCGCCGTGACCCGCGGCGAGATTTGGTGGGCTGACCTTCCGGAACCCCGTGGTTCGGAACCTGGTTTCCGACGACCTGTGCTTATCATTCAGGCAGATTCCTTCAATCGGAGTGGAATTCGGACAGTCATTGTGGCGGTTATCACCAGCAATCTGCGGCTGGTGGACGCTCCAGGCAACGTATTGCTTCCCGCACTTGTCACAGGCTTGCCACGGGATTCCGTGGTAAATGTGTCCCAGCTTCTCACACTCGACAGATCGTTTCTCACGGAATTAGTCGACAAACTTTCGGGACGTCTGCTCGGAGACGTTGAGACAGGGCTACGGCTTATACTGACGCTATAAGATGTTGGCATCGAGGGCGGCCATGTTATCGTATCGGTCCTGCGCGCAAAGACAAATTCCGCTCCCTCCATTAAAATGAGAAGTCACTTCCCTGGTCTCATTTCCAGTTCTCGTTGACAAGGCATATCTCCCTCTAAATATGGCTTCTGTATCCAATGGTTCAAAAAAATACGACGTAATTGTGATCGGCGGAGGCCACAACGGCCTGACGAATGCCGCTTATCTGGCCCGCGCCGGCAAGAAAGTGCTGGTGCTGGAGCGCCGCCACGTATTGGGCGGGGCAGCCGTTACAGAAGAGGTTTTCCCAGGCTTCAAGTTCTCCGTCTGTTCTTATGTCGTATCGCTTCTGCGACCCGAGATCATTCGCGACCTTGATCTGCCACGCCATGGTCTGGAAATCCTGCCGCTTGACGGCACGTTTACACCGATGCCGAACGACGATTACCTCTGGCGCGTGAACGACCACGGCAAGACACGCCGTGAGATCGCCCGGCATTCCAAGCTGGACGCAGAAGCGTATGAGGAATTCGGCAAGGCCATGCAGGCCATGTGCCGCTTTGTGAAACCGATCCTCAGCATGGTGCCGCCTGATCCTTCAACGCTCAATCCGCGTGAACTAATGAAGATGCTCTTCATCGGGAAGCGCTTTCAGGGCATGAGCAGCGGGGACAAATACAACCAGGTCCAGCTCATGACCATGAGCGCCATTGATTTCCTGGACCAATGGTTTGAAACCGACGTGCTCAAAGCGACCATGTCGGCTTCTGGAATTATCGGCACTTTCCTTGGTGTACGCTCGCCCGGCACAGCCTATGTTTTGCTGCACCACTACATGGGAGAAATCGACGGCGCATTCCGCTCGTGGGGATTTTCGCGCGGCGGCACCGGCGCCATCTCGAATGCCATCGCAGATGCGGCCCGCGAACTGGGCGCCGAAATCAGGACGGAAGCGCCCATCGCAAAGATCATCGTGAAGAATAATCGTGCGCAAGGCGTGGTCTTGCAAAATGGTGATGAGGTTTACGGTGATGTGATTTCTTCCAGCGTTGATCCGCGGCTTACGTTCATCAAGTTCATCGAAGAAAACCAGCTGCCGGGAGAATTTCTGGAAGACGTGCGGCGCTACAAGTTCCGCGGTTCGTCTGGCAAAGTAAACATCGCGCTGGACGGCCTGCCCGATTTCAAATGCCTGCCTGGACCGGGCGCGCACCTGCGTGGCGCCATTTCAATTTCACCCAGCGTGGAATATATGGAACGGGCGTATGACGACGCTAAATATGGGAACTTTTCCCGCCGTCCGTATATCGATATGGTGATTCCATCGCTGACTGATCCGTCTGTCGCGCCACCGGGAAAGCACGTGATGTCCTGCTTTGTGCAGTACGCGCCGTACAAGCTGCGTCCGGGATTGAACTGGGACGATCAGCGTGAGGCCTTTGGCAATACGGTGATTGACACGATTTCAGAGTATGCGCCGAATATTAAGAACATCATCCTGAACAAGCAGGTGCTTACACCGCTGGACCTGGAACGCGAGTTTGGGCTCAGCGAAGGCAATATCTTTCAGGGAGAACTTTCGCTGGAGCAACTTTTCTTCCTGCGCCCGGTGCCGGGTTATGCCCAGTTCCGCACGCCGATTAAGAACCTATATATGTGTGGCTCAGCCACGCATCCCGGCGGCGGTATTATGGGCGCGCCCGGAAGGCTGGCAGCGCTTGAGATTCTGAAAGACGGAGCCAGCTAGCCAATGGCTGAGTCTCGCGACGTCATCATTATCGGCGGTGGCCACAACGGCTTGGTTACAGCTTTTTACCTGGCCAAAGCGGGCTTCAAACCGCTGGTGCTGGAGCGCCAAGCTGTGGCAGGCGGAGCGGCGATTACTGAAGAATTTTCTCCGGGCTTCCGCTGCTCCACGCTGGCGCACTCGGCTGGCCCACTGCTGCCGGAAATAGTGAGCGACATGCAGTTGGCCCGGCATGGCCTGAAGCTGGTGACACCCGACATCGCAGTCACAGCGCTCTCGCCTGACGGCCGAGCTCTGGTTCTATATAGCGATGGCGGACGCGCTGCGCAGGAAGTTACTAAATTCTCGGCGAAAGACGCCGAACGTTATCCCGTGTTCCAGCAGGCCCTGGAGAAGATTGGCCGCGTCATTGGCGATGCACTGAAGCTTGCGCCACCCAACATTGACGATCCCAGCCGCGGCGATCTCTGGGCCATGCTCCAGACCGGCCGAGCGTTGCGCAAGCTGGGCAAGAAAGACATGTACCGGCTGTTGCGCTGGGGACCGATGGCGGTCGCGGATCTGGTTGCTGAATTTTTTGAGACAGAACTCCTGCGCGCCACCATTGCCGCGCGGGGAATTTTTGGGACCGCCATGGGCCCTTGGTCGGCCGGCAGCAGTCTGGTCTTGCTCATTCGCGCTGCGGGCGATCCGCACCCTGCGGGTTCGTCATTTTTTGCGATCGGCGGCACGGGCGCCATAACACAGGCGATGGCTGCAGCCGCCAAGGAAGCAGGCGCGGAGATTCGCACGCCTGTGGAGGTAAAGGAAGTTCGGATAAAAGATGGCGCGGCGACGGGAGTAGTGCTCGGTAATGGTGAAGAAATTTCAGCAAAAGCCGTCATCTCAAATGCCGATCCTCGTCGCACGTTGCTCTCGCTGGTCGATCCCACGCATCTCACGCCGGATTTCGTGATGAAGCTGCAGAACATCCGGATGCCCGGCACGGTTGCCAAAATAAACCTTGCTCTTTCCGCGCTGCCCAAGTTCACGGCGCTCAACGGAAATGAAGCTGCGCTGCGCGGGCGCATCCACATTGGCCCGGAGATCGATTATCTTGAGCGTGCATTTGACGAATCGAAATACGGCAACTTTTCGCCACAGCCATATCTGGAGGTCACCATTCCATCTCTTACTGATCCGTCGCTCGCTCCAAACGGCAAGCATGTGATGTCCGTTTACATGCAGTACGCGCCGTTCAAGCTGAAGAATGCGGAATGGGACAGCCAACGCAGCGCTCTGGGGGAGACCGTTGTGAAGACGCTGGCAGAGTACGCGCCGAATTTGCCGGCGCTGGTGGAAGATGGCCAGATCATCACGCCCAAAGACCTTGAAACAACTTACGGCCTCACCGGCGGACATATCTTCCACGGCGAGCTTGCGCTGGACCAGTTTTTCACCATGCGTCCGCTGCTGGATTGGGCGCGCTACAACACGCCGATTCAGAACCTTTATTTATGCGGCTCCGGCACGCATCCCGGCGCGGGCCTGACCGGCGGCTCGGGAGCGAATGCGGCGCGGGAGATATTGAAACAACTGCGGCGGTAACCCAAAACCTTTGAAACAGAAAGGAACGGAGGAAGCGAGGGGAGAGGATAATGCTTAACTTACGCATCAGAAACATAAATTCTTACGCAATAGCAATATAAGTAAAGACGAACGCTGAAAGCTGTTCCGAGAAATAATCAAATTTTTTCTCAGACAATCACGTGATGGTTCAACCTCCCTGTTCCACTCCGTTTCCTCCTTTCCTCCGTGTTTCAAAGGTGTTCGTTTCAATTCCGGCGATTTTGGCAATTCTGGCATTTATGGCAATATTCATTTGATGTCTTCGTCTTATTCCAACACTCGCCCGGAAGTAGCAGTTTCTGAAGCCATGACTCTTCCTCAGAGCTATTACACTGATCCGGCATGGTTTCAGCGCGAGATGGAAGCAATCCATTTTGATATGTGGCTCTGCGCAGGACGCACCAGCCAGACTCCCAAGGCCGGAGATTATTTTCTGCGTCAAGTGGCCAATGCCAGCGTGATCATCACGCGCGATGATGAGGGTAAGATCCGCGCATTCCATAATGTCTGCCGCCATCGCGGCACAATGCTATGCCAGCAACAAGAAGGCAGATTTGCCGGACGCATTCAATGCCAGTATCACGCATGGACTTACAAGCTCGATGGCACGCTGGCCAGCGCACCGCACATGGAAAAAGTGCAGGGCTTCTGCGAAGCTGATTATCCGCTCAATGCCGTTGCTACCGCAGAGTGGGATGGACATATCTTTATCAATCTTTCGGCGCGTCCCATTCCCTTTGCCGAACATCTGGCCGGCCTTGGTCATAAATTTGCGCCGTGGCGGATGACGGAGCTTCAGATGGTTGAACGCCGCATCTATCATCTGAAAGCGAACTGGAAGCTGATCATCCAGAATTATTCTGAATGCCTGCACTGTCCCATCGTGCATCCACTGCTGCAGAAGCAATCACACTATATGAGCGGTGACAATGAGCCGCCACAGCCAACGTATCTAGGCGGTCGCATGGACCTGCGCGAAGGCATTCAAACCCTCACCATGGACGGCACAACAGAGCGCTGCTCACTCCCCGGCCTGAGCGCCGACGATCAGCGACACGTTTACTACTATTGCCTGCTGCCCAATTTCTTTCTCAATTTGCATCCTGATTACATGCTCACATT
>DASXJO010000114.1:0-4387 GCA_036497385.1 Candidatus Angelobacter sp.
CGGCAAGACTGCCATTGAAGACCATTTTGACGTCAGCTATGAACTGGAAAAAATGCTGGAAGAGCGCGGCAAAACGGAGCTGCTCTCTATCGTGCGACAAATTTCAGACATGATCCACGTGGCTTATGTTCGGCAGAAAGAGGCCATGGGACTGGGCCACGCTGTCCTGATGGCGCGTGAGTTGGTTGGAAATGAGCCGTTTGCCGTGCTGCTGGCCGATGACGTGATCGATGCGAAAAAGCCTTGCCTGAGGCAAATGATGGACGTTTTTGAAGAATCGCAGTGCTCGATCATCGCCACGCAGGAAGTGAACGGCCCGGCGATCTCTTCTTATGGCGTGCTGGACGCACAGAGAATTGAAGGTAAGTTCAACGGGCGCGCGTTCGATGTCCGCAGCCTGGTGGAAAAGCCAAAACAGGAAGATGCGCCTTCAAATCTGGCCATCATTGGGCGTTATGTTCTAACGCCAACCATTTTTGAAACCCTGGAACGGACTCCCCTTGGAGCCGGTGGCGAACTGCAGCTCACTGACGGCCTGAGAGGCCTGCTCAGTGCAGGCGAGAAAGTTTACGGATACACCTTTGAAGGCAAACGCCACGATGCGGGAGACAAGCTGGGCTTTTTGAAAGCGACTGTCGAGTTTGCGTTGAAGCGCCCTGACCTGGGTCCGGATTTCGCCGAGTACCTGCGCGCTTTAAAAATCGAATCACCCGTTGAGGTGGCGTAAGCTCGCAGCGCCAACTTCCGCCAATACTAGATTAGTCAATCAACAGCATGGGAATCCCATCCTTAATGGGATAGATGCGACCGCAGGCGGTACACTGCAACGCAGATTCGTCTTCAGACAGCTTCAGCGGCTTGCGGCATGAAGGAACCGGACAAGCCAGCGCATCCAGAATTTGCTTCAGCATCATTTTTCTATTTTAGAGCACTCCTCATCGACCCGCTCCGGGTGTACCTTTGCATTTTTTGTGGTTAAGATAAATATTCCCATGAATACCATGACTGGCACCATTCTTGACGGTAACAAGATCGCCGCGCAGATCAAGGCGGAAGTCACTGAAGAAGTGCAAAAGCTGAGCGCCGCCGGCATTCGTCCGGGACTCGCAGTGATCTTAGCGGGGCATAATCCGGCCTCAGAGATTTACGTGCGCAACAAGGTCAAGTCCTGCCAGCAACTCGGCATGCTGAGCGAAAATTTGACTCCGCCGGATTCGGTTACCACGGCTGAACTGCTACAGATGATCGATGAATTGAACAATCGCGACGAAATTGACGGCATCCTGGTGCAGCTGCCTTTGCCGCCGCAGGTGGATTCCAAAAAAGTATTATTGGCGGTCTCTCCGGAAAAAGATGTGGACGGATTTCATCCCGTGAATGTGGGAAATCTTTCCACGCAACGTCCGGGGCTGGTGCCATGCACTCCGGCTGGCGTGATTGAGATTTTGCGCCGCAGCAACATCCCTATTGAAGGCCGCAACGCCGTGGTGATTGGGCGAAGTGACATAGTGGGCAAGCCGGTAGCCATGCTGCTGCTGAACAATAATGCCACCGTAACGGTCTGCCACTCCAAGACAAAGAATATCGCGCAGATTGCGCGTCAGGCGGACATTCTGGTGGCCGCTATCGGCAAGGCCGGTTTTGTGACGGAAGACTTCATCAAACCAGGCGCTGCGGTTATCGATGTGGGTATTAACAAGATCACAGACCGCGCTGAGTTTGAGCGATTCTTTGCCGGCGATCCGGCGCGAGAAAAATCTTTTGCTGAAAAAGGCTCGACTCTGGTCGGCGATGTTGATCCTCATGTGGCGGCGGTGGCGGGTGCGATTACGCCGGTGCCGGGCGGAGTTGGTCCGCTGACGATTGCCATGCTCATGGCAAACACGGTTAAGGCGTGCAAGATGCGGCGCGGGCCAGAGCGGCAGGCGCGGAGCTAGCCGGTGCTGCGCGTCGGCCTTACCGGTGGAGTAGCATGCGGAAAATCCATGGTGGCCAAAATGTTTGCCGATCTGGGCGCCCAGATCGTAGATGCCGACACCATCGCGCATGAGCTTTATCGTCCGGGCAATGAAGTGCTGCAACAGCTGGTCCAGCATTTTGGCGCAGAAATCTTAAAGCCAGACGGCGAATTGGACCGTGCCAAACTGGCTACGCTGGTGTTTGACGGCGGACGCGTTGAAGAGCTAAATAAAATTGTGCATCCTGCCGTGATCCGGCAGCAGGACCAATGGATGCGATCGTTGGGTGAAAAGGATCCATATGCCGTGGCCATTGTGGAAGCGGCATTGATTTTAGAAGCCGGAGTCAAAGATCGTTTTGATCGGATTATGGTGGTGACCTGCAAACCCGCGCAAAAAGTCGCGCGGTTTGCCCAACGCAGTGGTATGACCGCTGACGCAGCGCGCGCTGACGTTGAACGCCGCAACAAAGCACAGATGCCCGACGAGGAAAAAGCACGGCGCGCTGATTTCGTGATCGACAACTCAGGTTCCGTTGAGGAAACGCGGAATCAGGTGCAGCGAATCTATTCCGAGTTAAAAGTCCTGGCCAAGCGGCTCAGTTTTGACAGGTGATATATGAAGTCCTTACGTCCAGTTCTGCTCGCATTTTTGTTGGTTCTTACTTTTTACTTTGTAACCACGCGTATGAGCGGCCCGAATGGTCCTTCCTGGGTGACGCGCCCCGCGCACGTTGAGCTTACCGAAGCGGCAGGCCCATCGAATTACGACGCAGAAGAGCAAAACAATATTGCCGTTTATAAGAAGGCTCTTCCCGCCGTCGTGAATATCACCTCAACGGCTGTGACCTATGATTTCTTTTATGGCGCCGTGCCGCAGCAAGGCATGGGGTCAGGGTTTGTGATCGATACCGAAGGCCATATTCTTACGAATTTCCATGTGGTGGAAGGCGCGCGCCAGGTGGAGGTCACAACCAGCGATAAGAAGAAATACAAAGCGCAGATCGTCGGCACCGATCCCGTGCATGACCTGGCAGTGATCCAGATTCCCAATAAATCCGTTCCGCAGGCGGAAATTGGCGATTCCAAGAGCCTGGCGGTGGGACAGAAGGTTTATGCTATAGGAAATCCGTTTGGACTGAGCGGCACCATGACGCGCGGAATCATCAGCTCCATTCGCTCCCTGAGAGGGCAGCGCGGATTCATTGACGAGGCCATTCAGACAGACGCAGCCATTAATCCGGGTAATTCCGGCGGGCCGCTCTTGAATGCCCGAGGCCAGGTCATTGGAATCAATACCATGATTTTGACTGGCGGCGTGGAACAGAGTGCCGGAATCGGCTTTGCCATTCCCATTAACACCGCCAAAGCCGTGCTGGACGATCTGGTCCATCTGGGGCGGGTCCGTCGGCCGGAACTCGGCGTCCGAACGATTCCAATTGGGCCCGAACTGGCCAACCAGCTGGGACTCGCGGCGGATTCGGGTTTGTTGGTGGTCGATGTGGTGCCGGGGAGCGCCGCCGATCGCGCCGGCTTACGGGCAGGCACAGAGCGGGCTTATGTAGGAAATTACCCCATCATGTTGGGCGGCGATCTTCTGGTAGCCATTGAAGGCCAGCCCATTGAAGACCAGCAAGACCTTTCCCACGTCATGCAAAATCATCGCTCAGGCGATACCGTGACGGTTACCATCTATCGGGGGAAGAAACGCATGGACATAAAAGTGGTGCTGGGAGAAGCACGGATAGTGGCCTGAAATACCTTAACCAGCCTGTAACCCTCGTTAAAAAGGCCGAAATTGGCCGAGTTAAGCAATTAGTTTTCTTTCATTCCAGCACAGGAAGCAATAAACTGTACCGAAACAAGACTCTTTAAAAGAGCTTACTTTCAGAAGGAGATGAGGGGTATGGCATTTTGTGCAAAGTGTGGGGCTCAACTCAATGCAGGTTCGGGCTTTTGTGCGGCATGCGGAACTGCGGTTTCAGGTGGCGCGACTACAACAGCGGGGGCAGCTGCGGCCCCGGCGCAATCGACGGCGGGTGCTCCGAGCGCGGGAATGACGAACAACGTGGCAGCTTGCTTAAGCTACCTCTTCGGCTGGATCACTGGCCTGATTTTTCTTGTGATTGAGCCATACAAAAATGATAAGTTCGTGCGCTTCCATGCGTTTCAATCAATATTTTTGAGCGTTGGAGTGATCGCCCTGTGGATTGGCGCAATGATCTTGTCGACCATCTTGGGCTTTATCACCCACGGTCTGGGATTTTTCATCATAGGGCCGCTGATGACGATAGTTTGGCTCGGCGTTGTGGTTGCGGTGGTAATCTGCATGATCAAAGCCTATGGCAATCAGCAGTTCAAGCTGCCAATCATTGGCGACATGGCGGCAAAGCAAGCTGGTTTCTAAGCGGCTTGGCGGCGTGAAACACG
>DASXJO010000115.1:0-1979 GCA_036497385.1 Candidatus Angelobacter sp.
ATAATATTCTGTACTGGAAAGAACAAAGCGTACTTCCAAAGGCCACGAGTGGAAAGATACGATCGATCAGACGTTCTGCGGATCCTTCGCATTACAGCTCGGCAGCTGGCAGGCTGGGAAAAAGCCGGTTTGTTGCCTGCGTCCGATGCCTATTCTTTTTTTGACCTCCTGCAAATCAAAAAGTTACGTGATCTTCGCGCCAAGCGCGTGCGCTCTGCCGTAATCCTTGAATCTTTACGTGCTATGCGCCAGGTTGCCGGCATGGAAAACCCACTGATGGAGATGGGGACCTTCGCCAGTCAGTCGCGCGTGGTGTTTCGGCATCAGGGCTCTGCCGTTGAGCCGCTGGCTGGCCAGTTCGTGATGGATTTCAACCAGCGTGAAGTAGTGGAATCGCACAAGATACACGCCATGAGGGCCGCCGAGACTGCCAGCGAATTCTTTGCTCGCGGGGTAGCGCTGGAGGAAGACCCCGGCACCCATGCCGAGGCCATTGACAATTACAAGAAGTGCGTTGACCTTGATCCCACGCACGCCGCCGCTTATATCAACCTGGGCACGCTTTTTTATAACCGGCATGATTACGTGCAGGCAGAGCGCTTTTACCGCAAAGCCATTGAAGTTGACCCGCGTTACGCGCTGGCTTATTTCGATCTGGGCAACGTGCTCGATGAAACCGGCCGGCTCCCGGATGCAATTCGCGCCTATCAATCCGCCATCTCGCTTGCCCCGACTTACGCTGACGCGCATTACAACCTTGCACTGGCGTATGAAAAAGCCCGCCAGCCGCGTAAGGCCCTGAGTCACTGGCAGGCTTATACTCGTCTCGATACCGTGGGCCCATGGTCTATCCACGCCCGCAACCAGATGAGAAAAATCCTTGCCGCCGATGAGCTGAAGCTGGTTCCGAAAAAGAAGTAGTCCTTTCTTTATTCCGAACGGAGTGAGGAAACCCTATCGCCACGACGCTAACGGCAGCGGGGTTTAAATGGCCCAATGGAAATCAATTTTTGTCCGCGCTGGATTCTCACTAAGCTCAACGTCCCTGAACGCAGCCAGCATCACTTTGCGATATTGATTTCCACGTTGCTCATTTTGTTGTTCGTCCCAATGATTCCTCACGTTCCCCATTTGTGCCTGATGAAGAAGTTTTTGGGAATTCCTTGTCCAGGATGTGGGATTTCACATTCGCTAATGGCTGCATTCAGATTCGATCTGGCAAAAGCGTGGCTCTTCAATCCTGCTGGTATTGCCGTTGCATTGCTTTTTTGCTATCAGATTGTGGCGAGGCCGGTTGCCATTGCGCTGCCTCAAGCATCCGGAGCCGTCTCATCAATTTCGCGCTACGGTTCGAACATCTCGGTGATACTATTGTTCGTCGTTTGGGCGTATAGAGTGCTCTAAGGAGGCTGAATGGCGGCGATTTCTTGTTCCAAATGCAATACCATGACTGAGAGGGCAGGCTATCCCACATGGGCGATTGTGGTTAGCATCTGCTTCTTCCCCGTGGGACTTCTTGCCCTGCTTGCCGGTCGCAAACCGACGACGTGCGGCCATTGTGGGTTTACCTGGAACGCCTGATTGCCTAAATACGCTTCTGTCCTTTGCCTGAAGCTGGTGCCGGCAGCTTTGCAATTTCAATTGCTAGATTACGCGAGTTACCAGATTCTTTAGTAAGCCAGTAGCACGCGCACGTCCCGCACGTTGTTCCCAGTCGGCCCAGTCTGGACTGCATCACCTAGCTTCTCAAAGAGTGGAAATGCGTTGAAGCCATCGAAATGCGCGGCCGCATCCGATCCCGCTTTCTGTGCACGCTCCAGAGTCGTCCCGTCGGCCACAGCGCCCGCCGCCGGGCTGTTGCCGTCAATGCCGTCAGTTCCTGCGCTCAGCACGGCAATGTTTTCTCCGGCGATTTTCTGCGCGCAGTAAAGGGCAAAGTGCTGGTTGCGTCCGCCCGCGCCTGCGTTCGATGGAACTTT
>DASXJO010000116.1:0-5952 GCA_036497385.1 Candidatus Angelobacter sp.
CGACTCCGTCCTCCGCGTCGCCCTACGGGCTCCGCTCCGGAACGGAGTCGCCGACAGAGAACGAAGGAAGAAGCTAAAGTTTGAAAAAGGGGACATTTTAATCGAGGTAAGAATGGGGACATTTTAAAAGTGGTTTGACACGAGAGTGCTTTTTCCTTGACAAGCAGGCGAATAAATAGCAAACTGGAGATTCGCTCCAGAGCGGAAAAGTGTAGTTGGCGGTCTTTGAAAAAAGAAAGCTGCTAGCAACTAGCCCCTAGCCGGAAACCCCCAGAACGCCTTGATCGGAAGCGAACGAAAAGGGTTTGCTCCGCGCGACTTTCGGTAACCCAGGATGCTTGCAGCCCTGCCGACCGTTCGGTGAAAGGACAACAGGGCTGAGATTGATAGCGATTTGGCCCTGAAAAGCGCGAAAAAGCGGCTTCGACCGTCCGGTGACCGTCCGGTCGAATTGGATTTCTCCTTTGTTATCAACAAAGTGCTTACCCCCGGGTGGGCTATGTAGAAAAGGGCGGTATTTGGTAGTTAGTATTTGGCTCTTAGCTAAGGCCCAAACCAACCCCAAAACCTTACCAACCCCACGCCAATCGAGACACGATGCGCTGAAACCCGCGCCGATCCTGGATTGGCCCGGGATTACAGCCAGTAAGTGCTTTAGAATCCTAATTGAGGGATGGGGGAGGCGCGCAAGGCGCGCTTGATCGCCGAGATCGCCGAAATCGCGCGTAATCGGAAGCCAAAGCTCACCGCGGAGGCGCTGAGATGCGGAGCAAAGCCTTCGGAGGTCGGAAGAAGTCCAAAAGGCAGGTAGTGTCATACGGTGGCTTGACGGAGTAACGGTCGATTTCCAAGGCCCGCTTTTTCCCTAGACCCCTAGTTTCCCTGCGACTACAATATCCCCGTCCGCATCCTAATGTGGACAACAGGCGGTATCGGGAGTTCCCGAACTGCACTGGAGGCAAAATGAGCATCACTTCCTTCAACGGAGGGCAGCACTGGGCTGACCAGGGAATGCCCGTCCGGCAGAAAGTTACCACCACCACAATCCAGGAAAAGAAGCTGCGGCATGAGCCCATAACCTGCCTTACGGCGTATGACTACGCCACGGCGCGGCTGGTGGACCAGGCTGGGATTGACATGATCCTGGTGGGCGACTCACTGGCGCAGGTTGTGCTGGGCTATGACAACACCCTGCCCGTAACCATGGAAGAAATGCTGCACCACACGCGGGCCGTGCGTCGGGCAGTGCGGTCTGCCATGGTGATTGCCGATATGCCTTTTGGTGCCTACCATGAAGACGAAAAAAGCGGCGTGCACAACGCTCTGCGCTTTGTGAAGGAAGCCGGCGCGGAAGCGGTGAAGCTGGAAGGCGGCTCGCAGCGCGTGGGTCTGGTCAAGCGCGTGCTGGATGCGGAAGTGCCCGTGATGGGACACATTGGGTTGACGCCGCAGTCGCTGCATAAGATGGGCGGCTATAAAGTCCAGGGCAAGGATTTTTCTGGCATTGAGCGCCTGGTGAAAGACGCTGTGGCGCTGGACAAAGCCGGAGTATTTTCAATTGTGCTGGAAGGCGTGCCGCGCGAAGTTGCCGCCATGATTACCCGAGAAGTTAGCGCGCCGACGATTGGCATTGGCGCTGGTCCTGATTGCGACGGGCAAGTGCTGGTCTTTCATGACTTGGTGAACCTGACGTTCCATGAGCCGGCAAAGTTTGTCCGCAGATATGGCGATGCCGCGGCGCTCTTTACCAACGCTGTGGAACATTTCAAGGCCGACGTTGAAACCCGCGCCTATCCTGCTGACGCGGAATCCTACCACCTGCCCAAAGACACCAAGGTGGAACTGGAAGCGATTTTAAGACGGAAAGAAATGAAGGCGTATAGCAGGTAGAGCAGTTTTTGGCTATTAGCCCTTGGCTTTTAGCTTTAGGCTTTTAGTCCTTGGTTTTTAGCTCTTGCGCTTTTGGTTCGTGTACATTGTGGGCTGCAAGTTTTGTTTGGCGCATTTTTCCACGGGAAACCTTTTGTAAAGTAAATGCAGTAAGCTGATCGCTGTCCGCCATCTGCTTAGTGCCCGCGGCTAAGGGCCAAAAGCCAATGGCCAAGGGCCGTCTTGATGCTCATTCTCACTTCCGCCGCAGAGGTTACAGCCGTCAGCAAAGAAGCGCGCCACGCCGG
Source organism: Candidatus Angelobacter sp. (assembly GCA_036497385.1). GTDB lineage: Bacteria > Acidobacteriota > Terriglobia > Terriglobales > Acidobacteriaceae > Angelobacter. Next base: position 2,178 of record DASXJO010000116.1, read on the forward strand.
TAAACGCGTGGGCTTCGTGCCGACGATGGGCGCTCTGCATCAGGGCCATCTCTCATTGGTGCGTACTGCGCGGGCGCAGGCAGACGTGGTGATTACCTCGATCTTTGTGAATCCCTTGCAGTTTGGGCCGACGGAAGATTTCAGCAAGTATCCGCGTGACGTGGAAAAGGATTCAGCCATGCTCGCGGCGGAAAAGTGCGACTACCTTTTTCTGCCGTCGGTGGAAGAGATGTATCCGCCGGGTGCAACCACGTGGGTGAACGTGGAAGGCCTGAGTGAAAAGCTGGATGGCCGCTCGCGTCCCGGACATTTTCGCGGCGTGACGACAGTCGTGGCCAAGCTGTTCAACATCGTGCAGCCGGACTTTGCATTTTTCGGCCAGAAAGATGCCGCCCAGGTGGCAATCATCAACAAGATGGTCCGCGACCTGAACTTTGACGTACGAATTGTGGTCTGCTCCATTGTGCGCGAAACCGATGGGCTGGCGATGAGCTCACGCAATGCCTACTTGAATCCTGATCAGCGCAAGCAGGCGCTGGTTTTGTACCGTGCGTTGATGCGCGTGCAATTGTTGGCAGATCGCGGCGAGAGCAATTCTGCGCGGCTGAAAGTCGCCGGCGAACAGGTGATGGCGGAAGAAAGCGCCGTCAAGCTGGATTATTTTGAGATCGTAAATCGCGATACGCTTGATCCTGTGGCTGATATTTCCGGCGGCGCGCTGGTGGCCGTCGCGGCTTACGTGGGCAGCACAAGGTTGATCGATAATGTTGTGCTCACGGGAAAAGGAAATGCAGCGGAGCCAAGATAGACTTCGAAAGATGGGCGGTTACTTTTTTGACACAAATAAATTCCCAGCAATCACATATCGCAACGGCAGCTCCGCAGCTTTGGTAATTCCAATGCGCGGCGTGACCGCAACTTCTTCTACGCGGAAGCCGTCGCTCATCACTTGGAGGTCCGACTCTGGTGAAAGCATGTCTTTTGCGTTATCTCGAGGACGCGTGATGCCCAGCGCTTCACACAGCTTGCCCGGACCGCTGGCCAGCTTGCGAAGATCGCGCCATGACGTGAGATCCAGATCAGCCAGTTCACGCGCTTTGGCCATGTCAGCAATGCCGCTCACCGGTTCCAATGCGCGAATCAGAATGCAGCCTGCATCGCCCGCAGGCAGGCAGGAAATATTCAGGCAGTAATGCACGCCATAGATAAAGTAAACATAAGCGTGTCCCGGAGGTCCCCAGAGCACGGCATTGCGAGCGGTATGTCCGGCAGCAGCGTGCGCCGCCAGATCGCCCGCGCCGAGATAAGCTTCCACTTCAACAATGCGGCCGGCAAGCTGCTTGCGTCCTTCGCGGCGGACGATCAGCTTGCCCAGCAGCTCACGCGAAACAATTCGCGGATCGCGATTGAAGAAAGCGCGGCGCAACAGCTTGGCTTGGCGCGTCATACTGGCCGCGACTGCACGTGCGCGAAGCGCTCTTTCAATCGCAGAAACGGGCTTTCCAGCCAGCGATACGAAGCCGCTGCCAGCGCGATGGTAAGAGCCAGGCCGACGATCGACTGTGCCAGAACCGCTAAAGGCGTTGAAGCATGCACCAGGCGAATCGCGCAGAAATGAGCGAACTCATGCAGCACGTAAAGCCCGTAAGAAATTTTTCCCAGATAGAGCAAGCTCTGGTTGCGGAAGAATGCATGCTGCGCTCCAAGCGCCGACAACAAAACCGCCGCACTCGCGAGAGCGGTGAAAGGATGTCCAACCGCCATCCGCCATGTAGTGAACTTCGGTGTAGGACTGGTAACGGTGAATGCATACACCGCAATCCACGTGACCACTCCCCCGCAGAGCAGCATTGCGCGTTGCAGACGAGTAAAGGAAGGCAGCTTGTGGCCGAACAACGCGATCAGAATCCCAAACGCGATAGGATCGAGACGCGTGAACGTGTTGTATTCAATTCGTTCAACAGGCGCAGCCGACACGGCCAGCCACACTCGCCATGCGTTCGCGACCACCAAAATTCCAATGGCGATAACCGCCATTGTGCGAACCGACGCTCTACGCAAAGCCAGCGGCCATGCCAGATAGAACTGCTCTTCTATCGACACGGTCCACAGCGGCGTGGCGAAAGACGCCGGCAATCCGTAGAAGACATAAATCCAGTTTCCAGCCAACAGGCTGTAACCGACTACATATCGCATTGGCAGCAACTGCCCAGGAAACAGCTTGGCTGAAAACGCAGCGAATGCCACAAACGCGAGATACAACGGCCATATCCGCAGGATGCGTCGGAGATAAAAGCCGCGCAGATCCAATGCTCCCGTGGCGGCACGTTCACGCAGCAGCAAGCTGGTAATCAGGTAAGCGCTCAGCGCGAAAAATAAATCCACGCCATAAGCACCAACGCCAAACATAGGAATCAAAAGGCTGCTCAACCAATGCGGATATCCAGCCACATTATAAAAATCCATCGAGCGCGGCGCGGCGTGAAAGACAAACACGCCCAGAAAAGCAAAGAAGCGCAGGACGTCCAGCTCAGGACGATAAAAGCGCGCCGAATGCTCTGAGCGGCCACGTTCAACGCTACCTACCGCCGAAACTGTCTCTGCAACCGTTGTCATCTACTTCTTCGCCGCGCCTCGGCCTGCCACGTGTGACGCGCCGCCAGCAGAAGCCTGCTTCGCAATCCATTCATCAACATTTCGCTCCAGGATATCCAGCGGCAGCGGCCCTGATCCCAGCACCACGTCATGAAAATCTTTCAAGTCAAATTTCGTGCCCAGCTTCTCTTTCGCCCGCGCCCCCAGCTCTTTGATCTTCAACTCGCCAGTCTTATAGGCCAGCGCCTGTCCCGGCCACGCAATATAGCGGTCAATTTCATTTGTGATATCCAGTTCGTGCTTGGGACAGTTTTCCATGAAGTATTTAATCGCCTGCTCGCGCGTCCAGTGTTTCACGTGGATTCCCGTATCAACCACCAGCCGCACGGCCCGCCACATCTCATAGCTGAGCTGGCCGAACTTGGAATATGGATCGTCGTAGAGGCCCATGTCTTCGCCCAGGGACTCAGCATAAAGCCCCCAGCCTTCCACAAAGGCCGTGTATTCGCCGTAGCGGCGGAAATTGGGCATTTCTCCCAATTCATGCGCTCGCGCGATCTGCAAATGATGTCCCGGCACGGATTCATGTAGCGTAAGCGCCGTCATTTCCCACTTAGGCCGGGCATCAGGCTTATAAAGATTAACGAAGTAGGTTCCCGCGCGTGATCCATCCGCCGCTCCGGGCCGATAATATGCGGCAGTTGTGTCCGGAGCAAACGACGCCGGTATCGCCTCCACGCCGTATGGCTCGCGCGGCAATGTGTGGAACACCTTTACCAGGTTCGGATCAACAGTCTTGGCCAGCGCCTTGTAAGCTTCAAACAGCTCTTCCGGCGTCTTGTAAAAGAATTGCGGATCGGTACGCAGAAATTTAAAGAACTCGTCGCGCGATCCCTTGAATCCCGTCTGCTGCATCACGCTGTTCATCTCCGCGTTGATGCGCGCCACTTCCTTCAGCCCTATCTGGTGGACTTCCTCCGGCGTTTCGTTGGTCGTCGTATAGTGGCGAATCATCTCCGCGTACAGTTCTTCGCCATGGGGCAGTTGCCACGCACCCACCTTGTCATAGCAGGCAGGTAGATACTCACTCACAAAGAACTGCTTAAACTTTGTAAACGCCGGGACAACCTGTTGCTCCACTGCTTTGCGCGCCTCTTGCTGTAGCCGCTCTTGATCGCCG
>DASXJO010000117.1:0-2783 GCA_036497385.1 Candidatus Angelobacter sp.
AAAAGAGCCTGAAGATCACCACGCCATATTTTCTGCCTGACCCCAGCATGATCGGGGAGTTGGTTCGCGCCATTGAGGAACGCAACGTTCGCGTGCAGATTCTGGTCCCCGGCAAGCACAGCGACCATGGCATGACGCGCAGCTCCAGCCGCTCCACGTATGGCGATCTTCTAAAAGCCGGCGCTGAAATTTATGAATACCAGCCCGCCATGATCCACGCCAAGATCATGATCGTCGATGAACTCTGGTGCGTTGTGGGCTCCACCAACATGGACCAGCGCTCCTTCGGCTGGAATGACGAAGTGAATCTTGCTGCGCTGGACGCAAGGTTGGCCGCCAAGCTCAGCGCGCAATTTGCAGAAGACCTGGGAAACTCGCATCGCGAAACGCTGCAGGAATGGCAGAACCGCTCCTATTGGGAACGCGGGATGGAATGGCTGGGCTGGGTGATAGCCCGGGAACAATAAGAATAAGGCCACGGTTGCATTCAAAATCGGCAGAGTGCAAGTGTGCTCTGCCCTGGATATGAGCATCGAATTCAGAGATGGCGACATTGACCCAGCCGCGGCGGCCCCAGGCCAAACAGAAGGAAAGCGACGTTACTCGTGCGCTGGAACATTATCGCGTGCTGCGTTGGTTCGCCGTAATATCAATGCTCGCTATCATTTCCTGGATTCTGATTGATCTATTTGGCCCCATCCCGAAATACCAGCTCAACAATCCACCATCGGCTGATTTGAACTCACGCGAGTATCTGCAACAGTTGGAAGCGCTCTCCGCATCGCGAGTTGAGCCGCACACCCACATTGAAGCTTTGCCCAACGGTGTGAACTTTTATGAAGCGGAAATCGCCGCCATCAAGGCGGCAAAGCAAAGCGTGAACTGGGAAGCATACATCGTTGCTAAAGGTGAAATTGCCAAGCGGATTGTCGATGCGCTGACTGAACGCGCCCGTGCCGGTGTTGAAGTCAACTTGAACATTGATGCAATTGGCAGCGCCACCACGCCCAAGAAATTTTTCAACGGCCTGAAGCAGGCCGGCGGACACGTAGAGTGGTACCATCCGCTGCGCTGGTACAACTGGCCGCGCGCCAACAACCGCACGCATCGCGAGCTGATCGTGATTGATGGCAAGATTGGATTTCTTGGTGGCGCCGGCATCTCCGACCAATGGTGGCATGGCGAGAAAAAAGACGCGCCCTGGCGCGACACCATGTTCAAGATCACCGGTGATGCCGTGCGATCGCTGCAGAGCACGTTTATCGAAAACTGGCTCGAATCTTCAGGACAAATCCTCATCGGACCAAAATATTTTGTTGCAGGAGACAACAGTGATGGCGCGCAGGCCATGGTTGTGGACAGCAGCCCGTCACAAGGCGGTTCCACCCGCGCGCGTATTCTCTTCCAGACTCTGATTGCTTCAGCCCGCAAAAACCTGCGGGTCACCACGCCGTATTTTCTTCCGGATGAGAGCCTAAGCAAAGAGCTGATTCGCGCGATGCGGGAGCGCCACGTCCGCGTGCAGATACTTTTGCCCGGCAAGCATAGCGACCACAGCATGACGCGCAGCTCCAGCCGCGGAACCTATGGCGATCTTTTAAAAGCCGGTGCTGAAATTTATGAATATCAGCCGGCCATGATTCACGCCAAGATCATGATCGTCGATGATCTTTGGTGCGTTGTGGGCTCCACGAATATGGACCATCGCTCATTCGGCTGGAATGACGAAGTCAATCTTGCTGCCCTGGATCCGGCGCTGGCCGCCAAGCTGACTGCCAACTTTGATGAAGACCTGGGCAAGTCGCATCGTGAAACGCTGCAAGAGTGGGAGAATCGCTCCTATTGGGAACGCGGGATGGAATGGCTGGGCTGGCTCATTGCCCGCGAGCAATAACAAGGGTTATCCTCAGAATTACCGCCGTCAATGAAGGAACAACCTCGGTTTCGGGTAGCTACCTACAATACTCACAAATGCCGTGGCATTGATGGCCGCATTCGTCCTTCACGAGTAGCCGAAGTGTTAAACGAACTTGGGGCCGACGTAATAGCTCTGCAGGAAGTAGTTAGCCTCAAAGGGGCGCGCACAGAACAGGATCAGGCGCAGTACCTTGCGGACGCCGCTGGCTATGACTATCGCATTGGTGAGACGCGCAAGCTGCGCGGCGCCGTGTATGGTAACGTGATTCTCAGCCGTTTCCCCGTGCGTGAAGTCCGCGTTTACGATCTTACGGCTTCTCGCCGGGAGGCCCGAGGCTGTATTCGCTGCGATCTTGAAATTGCGCCAGGAAAGATTGTCCATCTCTTCAATGTTCATCTGGGAACGGGATATATGGAGCGCCGCAAGCAGGCCCGTTTGCTGATGAGCCGTGAAGTCTTGCTCTCGCCGCAACTCAAACATCCGCGCCTGATCATCGGCGACTTCAATGAATGGACGCGCGGCCTGGTATCGAAATCATTGCAGCATTCCTTTGAGAGCGTCGATATACAGCTTCATCTCAATCGCAAGCGCACATACCCGGGCGTGCTGCCTATCATGCATCTTGACCACATGTATTTTGATCGTGACCTGGCGCTGGAAGAATTTCTGCTCCACCGCAGCCGCATGGCCTTGCTCGCGTCTGACCATCTGCCGCTGGTAGCGGAATTTCGTCTGGGCGGAAGATAGTTTTGCCGCAGATTGCGCAGATGAACGCAGATCAGAAAATCAAAGTTCTTGCCATGTCCAGAATTCATTTCCTTACTGCTGATCGGCGGTTTTGGTTCGTAAATCGTCCTTTAAATTT
>DASXJO010000118.1:0-2377 GCA_036497385.1 Candidatus Angelobacter sp.
CGGATTACGATCAGATTGCTCCATCAAAACGTTGCCGAATACGGCATCGTCGAGCAGCAAAAGGCGAGAGCCATCAGGGAACTTTGACGCGAGATCGGATACAGTGATAGTGCACGTCGGACGAGCGTCATTGAGCATCAATTGCAGCCGCTCCGTTGGAAGAATGGAATCGAGAGGAAGATAAGCGGCGCCGGCCTTGAGCACTGCAACCAAAGCAACCAGCATTTCCAACGAACGGGGCACCGCCAAACCAACGAAATCTTCAGGTCCAATGCCAGAGCTGATGAGTACGCGCGCAAGGCGATTGGCGCGTGCGTTAAGCTCGCGATAGCTAAAAGACTTGTCGCCAACAATGACCGCCGCAGCGTTGGGAGTCTTTTCCACTTGAGCTTCAAACAGTTGCGTTAGGGTAGCTTCAGGAATCTCGCGGCTAGTCTGGTTCCATTCCTCAATGAGTTTTGTAAGCTCACTGCTGCCCAGTAAATCAAAGTCCGCAACTTGCTGCCGGGGATTACCGGCCACTGCTTCAAGCAGGCGGAGATAATGCGCAGCCATCTGCTCCATGCGCCACCGGTCAAACAGATCGCGGCTATACAGCCAATGGAAATTGAGCACGCCGTTGTGTTCCACCGCATGCACTTCAAGATCAATGCGTACACGTGGTTCATCCGCCGCCACACCTTCTATCTGCAAATCCCTGAACTCTTCTGCTGCCATCGGCGCGTTCTGCAGCGCGAATACAACCTGGAAAATCGGTGCGGCATTCAAGCGCCTTTCCGGGGAGAGTTCCTCAACCAGCCGCTCAAAAGGAAGGTCCTGATGCTGGTAAGCCTCCAGCGCAGTGCCACGCACCTCAGCCAGCAGTTCTGGGAAGCTCTGCCCGGCATTCACTCGCACACGCATGATGAGCGAGTTGACGAAGAATCCGATCAATTTTTCAAGCTGCGAATCCTGGCGGTTCGCAATCGGCGAGCCGACCACAATGTCATCCTGCCCGCTGTAACGCTGGAGCAGCAGCGCAAAAGCGGACAGTAAAGTCATATACAGCGTGGCATCACAGGCGTGGCTCACCCCCTTCAATGCTGCAAGAATTTCGACAGGCACTATAATGCTGCAAACATCGGCGCCATACGTGCGTCGGGTCTGGCGTGGCCGATCTTTGGGCAGCTCCAATTGCTCAGGAATCCCGGCGAGGTGCGTTTTCCAGTACTGAAGATCGCTGGCTACTTTTTCGTCCGTCAGCCAGCGCCGCTGCCAAATGGCGTAGTCCGCGTACTGCACGGTAAGCGGCTGCAATGGGTTTGCCTCTCCATGGTGAAAGGCCTCATAAAGCTGCATGAACTCATTATTAAAGACGGCCTGAGACCACCCATCGGAGATGATGTGGTGCAATGTGCGCAGGAAGATGTAGTCGCGCTCCGCGAGCTTGAACAGCCTCATCCGGAACAGCGGACCTTGCGACAAATCGAATGGCCGCTCAAATTCCTGATTCAGGGCCGCAAGCACAAGAGATCGCTGCTCAGCTTCCGATAAGGTGCTGAGGTCTTCAACCGGCAGCTCAACGTTCAACTCCGGCGCGATGACTTGAAAAGGAGAGCCATCCGCGTAAGCGAAATGGGTACGGAGGGTTTCGTGCCTCTGGATAATCGCTTGGATCGAGTGGCGCAATGCCGCCACGTCCAATTCACCATGCAGCCGCAGCGCTTCCGGCAGATTGTATTGCGCGCTGGAGCCCTCAAGCTGATCAATAAACCAGAGACGTTGCTGAGAATTGGAAAGTGGAATCCGTTCAGATCTATCTTGGCGCACCAGCGGAATGCGCGGCTTTTGTGCGCCGCGCAAATGTGGGGCAAGCTGGGTGACGCTCGGGGCTTCAAAGAGCAACTTCAGGGGAACATCGATCTCCAGCGTCGCACGAATCTGGCTGACCAATCTTGTTGCTGTGAGTGAATGTCCGCCAAGAGCAAAGAAATTATCGTCTATGCCAACGCGATCCAGAGAGAGCACATCGGCAAAAATGCCGCACAACATCTCTTCTTCCGGCGTACGCGGTGCGCGATAGCTCTCCCTCTGGCGCTCAGGAGCAGGCAGAGCGCGGCGGTCCAGTTTGCCGTTCGGCGTGAGCGGCAAAACTGGTAACGATACGAATACCGAAGGCACCATGTAATCCGGCAGGCGTGTGTTTAAATCACGGCGCAAGATTGATGAATCAGGAAGTTCTTCGCCGGAAGGAACCAGATAAGCGACAAGTTCTTTCCCGGCGGCTCCATCCTCGCGCACAATTACCGCAGCTTGAGCAATTCCCGGCTGGGACTTTAGCACTGCCTCGATCTCACCCAACTCAATGCGAAATCCGCGGAGCTTGATCTGCTGGTCG
>DASXJO010000119.1:0-4522 GCA_036497385.1 Candidatus Angelobacter sp.
ACCGGCATACAGCTACAGCATGAGTCTGATCAGGTGCGCGCCCGCATCGCGGAAATCGATCAGGAATTGAAAGCGGCGCGCCTTGAGTTGGACGCCGCGCGCGAACGCAAGAGCGAGATCGGCACACTGCTGGCCAAGTTGCAATCTGATCTGGCGCACATGGCTGAATCCTGTTTGAACGAACTCGGCATCAGCGCTGACGAACTGCGCGCCAACACAGAAATCCCGTTAGTGGAAGGTGAGCAGCTTGCGTTGGACGAAAACGCCTACCGCGAGATGCGCACAAAGTTGGACAACATGGGTCCGGTGAACATGATGGCGCTGGAAGAATTCAAAGAGACTGAGACGCGCCATCAGTTTCTGGAAACACAGCGCAAAGACCTGCTTGAGTCCATTGAGAACACGCAGGCCACCATCAAGGAGATTGACGAATTCTCGCGGCAGAAATTCCAGGAAGCGTTCGACCGCATCAATGAGAATTTCCAGTTTACTTTCCGCAAATTGTTTGGCGGCGGCCAGGCCTTCATGCGCCTGACCGACGAAGTGAATACCGCGGAAAGCGGAATTGATGTGGTGGCTTCGCCTCCGGGCAAAAAGCTGCAGAACGTGCTGCTGCTCTCCGGCGGAGAGAAAGCGCTCACTGCATTGTCACTGCTCGTCGGCATCTTCCAGTATCAACCCAGCCCCTTCTGCATTCTGGACGAAGTGGACGCTCCGCTGGACGAAGCTAACATTGGGAGATTTACCGAACTGATCAGGGAAATGGCCGTGCAGACCCAATTCATCATCATCACGCACAGCAAAAAGACGATGTCGATTGCGCCGGTGATGTATGGCGTCACCATGCAGGAGCCGGGCGTCTCCAAAATCGTTTCGGTGAAGTTCGGCGCGGAAGGCGGAATGCCGCGGGCAGCTTCAGCGTAAGATTCAAGCGATCATGCGCGACCGCCGCATTCAGTTCACGGTTGTCCTCATACTGGCGCTGTGTTGTGCGGCTGTTGCTGCCCCGATTCAGGCAGACAAGATCGTCATCATAAAATCTGCCCGCAGCATGACGCTGTTCAGCGGCGGCAAAGTCCTTAAAACATATAAAGTCGCGCTCGGATCAGCCCCTGTGGGCCCTAAACGGGTGGAGGGCGACCACAAAACGCCCGAGGGCAACTACGTTATTGACGCAAAAAACCCGCAGAGCCAGTTCCATCTCTCGTTGCATATCTCTTATCCCAGCGCGGCGGACCGGGAAAGAGCACGCAGTGTAGGCCAATCCCCCGGCGGGGCAATCATGATCCACGGACTGGCCAAGCCTTTCGCTTATTTGGGGCCGCTCCACCGCCAAACCGACTGGACGGATGGCTGCATCGCCGTAACGAATGCCGAGATTGAAGAAATCTGGAAGCTGGTTCCGGTGGGAACAAGGGTTGAGATCCGTCCGTAACTTTCTTCGATCTCATTCAAAGCTTTTTTCCTGCGTCAAGCGGATTTTCTGAACTCGGATTCAGTTGCTGCCCGTAACCAGATGCACCGCGAATTTGGAGATCAATATTTTCCATGTTCTTGAAAAATATTTTTCAGTGCGAGTTTAAGTTTTAGTAACTGGTACTACAAAGTCCGATGAAAATCAACGCGAGAAAGTCCTTGATTCATGCGGGTTTCGCGGCTTGTGCAATTCCGGGATTTTTTTTGTGCGATGCATTCGTTTGCACATTTTATTTTCTCAATTTCTCCGGTTGACAAAAATAGTTGAGAGGCTAGAATACGACCTCGCCCACGTATTTCTGCCATGACAAGTCAAAGCGCACAAAGCCGAATTCTTCTCCAGACAGATTTTCCGGAACTCACACTCCATGCTCGCGGCAAGGTACGCGATTTATACAGCCTGAACGAACAACTTCTGTTTGTCGCCACGGACCGCATCTCCGCGTTCGATTATGTTCTGGCTACCGGTATTCCGGAAAAAGGCCGCGTGCTTACGCAGCTATCGCTTTTCTGGTTTGATTTTCTGAAAGATGTGGTCAAGAACCATCTGATCACGGCCAGCGTTGACCAGTATCCTGCGCCACTCAAGAAATATGCTGACGATCTGCGCGGCCGCTCCATGCTGGTGACCAAGGCGCAGATGATTGATATTGAGTGCGTGGCCCGCGGATATCTTTCCGGATCGGGATGGAAAGAGTACCAGCAGACCGGCGCGGTTTGCGGCATCAAGCTGCCGTCCGGCCTTAAAGAATCCGACAAACTGCCTGAACCCATCTTCACTCCCGCCACCAAGGCGCTCACCGGCCACGACGAAAATATTTCGATTGAGGAAATGGCCAAGCGCACGGGAAAAGAACTGTCAGAGAAACTGCGCGATTTAACGTTAAAGATTTATAAGACAGCAGCCGACTACGCAGCGGGTCGCGGCATCATAATCGCCGACACGAAATTTGAGTTCGGCCAGACATCGCAGGGGCTCATCCTGGCGGATGAAGTCCTTACTCCGGATTCATCGCGCTTCTGGCCGGCGGATAAATATCAGCCCGGCAAAGCGCAGGAATCGTTTGATAAGCAGTTTGTTCGCGACTATCTGGAAGCGATCAAGTGGAACAAGCAGCCTCCTGCGCCTTCATTGCCGGAAGATGTTGCGCGCAAGACCAGCGAGAAGTACATAGAGGCATACAGGATTTTGGCGGGACGCGAGTTGCCCGCAGGTTGAGAAGCCGATGGCATGAACGCGCTTGATTGGATCATCCTCGTGATCATGCTCTTATCGGCGCTTCTGGCGGCGGCCCAGGGGTTCTTTTTTGAAGTGATCTGCCTGGCAGGTGCAGTGGTTGGGTATTTGCTGGCGGCGTGGGGATACAGCAAGATTTCCCCATGGTATTTGCATTACGTCAAGTTGCCGGCATTTGCGGACTTGGCGGGCTTTCTTACGATTTTTGTATCGGTGGTCCTGCTGGCGGGCGCTCTGGCAAGAATAGCTCGCTGGATGGTGCACGAATCAGGTCTCCGATCAGTTGATCGCGCGCTGGGAGCAGCGTTTGGTTTTGTTCGCGGCATGGTGATCGTGACCGCCGGGTTAATGGCGATCACGGCTTTTGTACCTGAGTCAACAGAGCTGTCTGGCTCACAACTGGCAAGTTACTTTCTGGTGGCGGGACGTGGCGCAAGCTGGCTGGCGCCCTCCGATGTCCGCGAGAAGTTTCGTGCCGGGATCATCAAACTCCGCGGTGGGCTGAGTCCGGGAGCGACAAAAAAGTGAATAAATAAAAGAGCAAAAACATTGGCGCATCTGGAAAGTGAGGAGATTCTGTGAAGGACCAGCTCGAAGCACTCGTGGCACAAATGTATGGCAGCGGCATTCTTTACTCTGAAGCCGTGCGGGAATTTAAGAAGCGCTTCATCATGAACGTCCTGCAGCAGAACCGGGGAAACCAGTGCAAAGCTGCCCGGGAATTGGGCATGCACCGCAACACGCTCAGCCGGACTATAGCTGAGTTGAAGCTGGATGTTCGCCAGCTGCGTGATGGCGGTCGGCGGCCGGTACGAAGTGAAAAACCGCCGCTTCTGGAAAAGCAAAAGCTGGTCCGATAGCACGCGGCTCTCCCTGCAATTGAATCCAACTTAACGTGTCAAACCTGGCTCCATATCCTGAAGGAGGAAGAGCGTTCGTGCGTCCCGGATTCCGCTGGGACAGCGCTGACGCTTTTCTCTTCGATATCGACGGCACGCTGCTGAACAGCCGGGACGCTGTCCACTACTTCGCCTTCCGCAATGCCATCCGCAATATTCTGGGCATTGAAGCCAGCATTGAGGGCGTCCCTGTCCACGGCAATACTGACGTGGGAATCCTACGCGCGGTGCTACAACGCGCGGGCCTGCAAGACCCAGACATTGACAGTCACATGCCACAGATCGTGGCCCGGATGTGCGCCGAGGTGCAGCAGAACCACGGACAGCTAAATCCTGAGCTTTGCCCGTCGATCCTGGAACTGATCAACTATCTTCAAGGCCGGGGCAAACTGCTGGGAGCAGCTTCAGGGAATCTGGAAACCGTTGGCTGGCTTAAGCTGGAGAAAGCCGGGCTAAGGCCCTTGTTCACGTTCGCGTCATTCTCTTTCCCCAGAGAATTGCGCGCCGAAATCTTTCAGCACGGTATTAACCTCGCGCGCCGCCACTTGGGCGAACACGCATCTGTGACCGTGGTTGGGGATACGCCTTCCGATATCGAGGCCGCACGGGCTGTGGGCGTGCCGGTGATTGCGCTCGCAACCGGAATCTACTCTTTTGCGGAGCTACGGGCCCTTGATCCAGACGCTTGCTTTGCCTGCGGTACTGATTTGCTGGCGTTTACCGGTTGATGTTCGACAAACTTCGGTAATCTGCCGCAATATTCCTGCCAAGAATCGTTCTTAATGACGGTACAATGATGTTTCCCGAATGAAAATCTGGTTCGCCATTCTGTCGCTGTTTTTCTGCCTGGCCTGCATGGCTGCGGACAAGCCGAAGTCCGTTGTGCCCCCGCCGGTCTCCAAAGAAGATA
>DASXJO010000120.1:0-10435 GCA_036497385.1 Candidatus Angelobacter sp.
AAGCTCAAGAATTACCGCGCGGCGCTGGAGCGCTTCAATCACGCGCTAACCTACAAGCAGAATGATGCTGAAGCCATCTTTGGTCTCGCCATCACCCAGGAAAAGCTCGATCTGCTCTCTCTTTCCGCGCAGAACTATCGCAAGTACCTTGAGATCCTGCCGAACGGCCCAAAATCCAAAGATGCGGAGGAAGGATTGAAGCGTGTGGCGCCGGAGGCCGCGGAGCGCACTCCGTCCAACGTCAGCGCCAATCCGGCGCAACTCGCCGCGCATGATATCGATGTGGGCGAAACCTATCTGGCAAGCAATAGCTTTGACAGCGCCCGTGAACGCTTTGAAGAAGCCCTGCGGCTCACCCCGGACAATCCTTTGATTTGGTTCCGGCTTGCTCAATCGCTGCAAGGCATGCAGCGGCTTGATCCCGCTCGGCTCTACTATAAGAAATATCTTGAAGCCCAGCCCAAAGGAAAGTTCGCGAAGGACGCAAAAAAAGCAATTTCGCAGATTGACTGGGTCTTGGGTAAGTCCTAGGTCAGTAAAATCCTGCTAAAAAGCTTGGGTAAGTAAGGCTATTCTTTCCGCAGGAAAACCCCTGAACTCGCGTCCACCAGCACCGTAAGCTTGCCAATGGAATCGCTGCCGTAGATCACGTGCCAGCGCAGTTGGCTGGCCTGCGCATCAAAATCCAGCAGGTATCCCACATTCGTTTTGGGATCTTTCTCCAGCACCTTTTTGCCGCCGTGTTCCTGCGCCACTTCAAACGCCTTGTCCGTATCCACCTTCAGAAAATTCAGGTCAAACGGACGCGCCAACCTGTTCGATGGATTATAAGTGTCTTCCACCCCATGATTCACGCCCTTCGGAGTGTCTTCGGTCGCCACGCCGGACCACGTAAAGGGCTCCGACTTTTGCCGCCCCGCGGAAGCAAACTGTGCGCGCCAAAAATTCGCTTTGCCGTCGTGTCCGTTGCTGCCTTTCAGGTTGGTCGATTCCAGGCGCACCGGCAGCGCGTCCCCTGACCATCCTCGCGCCGGAACCAGCATCCTTTGCAGCGCGAAGCGTCCTGTTTCTGACTGCGAGGCGGCTGTCTGTTCCGTGTTGCCGGCCGGGGCTTTGGTCGGCTCGGAATCGCAGCCCAGGCACATTGCCGCCAGGGCCAGAGAGATTGTGAAACCAATTTTTTTGATGAATGTCATTGTTTGTCTGACGTAATCAGAGTCACTTCATTCTAGACGGAGCAGCCGCACTAACGGATGTACAAAGGTGCATGTATCCGTGAGAGTATCTGGGTTGTTAATCTGCCGCACTATTCGCTGGGCATCCCCGACTTGCGGGCCTGTTCCTGTAAGGCGTCCAATTTTTGCTGTGCGGCATCCAGCGCCTGCTTTTTGCCGTTGATCTCGTCTTGCTGTTTGCGCGCATCCTCGGCGAATTTGGCCTGGTCGCGCAACATGGTGCCTGCATCGCCATAAAATGCCGCTGCGCGCAGGCGCGCTTCCCGCTGCGCGATGTCCAGTTCGCGCTGTAGCGTGGCAACTTCTTTTTTCTCGCTGTCGATTTGCTTCTTCAGCTCTTCATTTTTCTGCTTCTGCGCGTCCGCCGAATCTTTCTTTGCGTCCTTCTGGTCAGCGTCTTTGCCGTCTGCGCTCTTGTCGTCGGATTTCCTGGCCGCATCGGCCTCGCTTCCCGCGGAAGGCGCTGAGCTGTGCGGCATGCTGTCGTCATCCAGCTTTACCGTGCTCGAGCTGGCGTGCTTCTTCGCGCGATTCGCCCGCGCCACGTCCCCAAGCGATTGGCCATAGACGGTTGCGCCCAACAGGCACACTGCAAATATCAGCAGAAACTTTTTCATAAAGATGATTACCCTTGAATCGTTCTTCCCTATTATTCTACAGCTCCAGCGCAAACGATTCTCCTGCTTTCCGTAAGCGGAAACGATAGGGTAAACGCCGTATCGGACTTTAGTTTGTGTCGCTTCGCCGCGCAGTCGGGTTCCCGGCCAATGGTCCTCCGATCTCAGTGCAGCCGCCCCAATCCGGAGATATTGATGTACCACTGGACAAGCGCCGTCCCCCAAAAGCCCGCAACCAGCGCTGCCGCTCCCAGGAATACGCCGAAAGGAATTTCAAAATTCCTGTAGATGAGGATTGCCGAATTCCAGGCCCGATTACGCGACACGCTGGCCGCTTCCGCGCGATGAGTCCTGCGTCGCCTCAGCAGTCGTTTCAACCAGACCCAGAGAATCAGGAACACGCCAAAAAAACTCCCGATCAACGATCCCAGCAGCAGTACCAGTAGCGTTAGTTTCACGCCCAGAAATGCTCCAATCAGCCCCATCAGCTTCACGTCGCCACGGCCCATGCCTTCCACGCCGCGCACTGCCTCATACAGCAGCGCCACGCCCCATATAAAGGCCGATCCCAGCACCGCGCCGGCAATCGAGTTGATCAATGAGAGAATGCGCCAGCTATCCACCACCGGGAGAAAGTGATGCGCCGGCCCTTCCAGCGGGACTAACAGGCTGAAAATCACGCCCGCCACCATGCCCGGCTTGGTCAGCAGGTCCGGCAGCAGCTTGGTTTCAGCGTCGGTAAAAATCAGACCAATCAGCAGGAAACACAGCACGCACATTTTGGCTGCGATCAGGAACTCGTTTGGTCGTACATCCAGCGGCCATTGCTGGTAGATTAGGCGGACCATTGATGGCGCGCTTAGATAAGAGAGCAAGAAAAGAGCGCCCGTAAGCAGTTCCACTCCTGCGTATCGCGCGGAAATGGGAGCTTTGCAATTGCGGCACTTGCCACCTAGAATCAGCCAGCTCAAAACGGGAATATTGTCGTATCCGGCTATCGGCGCTTCGCACGCCGGACACGCCGACCGTGGGCTCACCACCGATATCTCACGCGGCATGCGATAGATGCACACGTTCAGAAAGCTGCCAAACACCAGCCCAAACAGGAAAAACGCTGCGGCAAGAAAATACACGTTTCCGGCTAGATCAAAAGTAGTCAGGGCTCGCTCCGCTGAAATTGTGGCTTCAGAAGGAGATTATATGGAAGATTTGGTGATTAGGAAGGTAACAGAAGTTATGAGGATTTGGTAAATGGGTAATTTGGTAATTGGGTAATTGAAAACAAAACCCATGATGACTGCTGCCGCTTACAAGGAGTTGCTCCCGCAGCTTTTCAAAATTACTCAATTACCAAATCCTGAATTACCCAATTACCAATTTCCCTCAGTGTTCATCCGGAATCCGCAAAATGTATCCCGGCAATGCTGGCAATTTCGAATTCATCGGCGGCAGGTCTCCGGTCCAGTTAATCTGCTTGCGATTTGCCAGGCGCATCTCCGCATCAACCGATTTCCATCCTGCTCCATTCTGCTCGCGGATTGCCATGTTGAAGCCCATCTGATTCGGATCCTGCTCTGCGTCGCTCCATTCCAGCAATGATGCTTCAAGATCTTCCGCAACGGCCTCATGCGGCAGCAGGCAAAGCACCCACTGATTGCGTGTGTTCTGCGCATATGCGCCATTGCTCACGCCCGGTACGGCGTTTAGTACTTTCGCTCCATGCTCTTTTGCCACCCTCACCGTTTCGTCCCGTGAACCGTGGTCTACGACGATCACCTCGTCGCATGGACGCAGCGAGTCCAGCGCGCGCCCCAGGGAACGGGCATTGTCACACGTGTGGATCAAGGCGCTTATTTTTGTTTTTGCCATTGAGTGTTTTTGCCTTCAGGATCTTGCCGTTCATAGGTTAGATGCCGAATTGCGTTCCAGCGGGTCTGGAAATCTCAACCGCCATCGACTTGCCACCGCACCGCCGCATCAGGAGCACGACGGTGATAGCTTGGGCTCATTCTTGAAACCGATTTTTTCTCAACTTCGTCATCCTGATGGCCGTGAAGCGAGTGGGCGCCGTCATCAGCACGCGAGTAGGCCGAAGGGACCTTTTGTTTCTTCTCATGATCTACGGTACTCATAAAACGCTACAGCGGCTTGGAGCGCAGCGACCCTAATAATGACAAACGCCGCCACGAATGGCGGCGTTCATGCACTGAAATTAACAGCGGGTTATTGATTCATCGCCGAGCGGTTTGCTCCCGGCATCACAGTAACCGGCCCCTGCAATTGGAACGCAATCACTGCTTCCGGCTTCAGGATGATCTGCTGGCCCTTGGTAGCTGCAGAAACGCCCGTTCCCGCGCCTGCGCCTGCTGCTGCGCCAATGGCTGCGCCTTTACCCCCGCCAAAGATTCCGCCCAGCACCGCGCCCACAGCCGCGCCGCCGCCAACCTTGGCAGCCGTTGACTTCCCACGGCCATTGCCGGATTTAGTCCACTGGCTGGTCTGCAGAGTATAGGTTTTGCCGTTCATCGTAAGCTTGGTGAGTTCAAGCGTTAGCACGGACTGTCCCGCGAACCGTCCAGCCGACTTCACTTCCACCACGCGCCCTTCAACATCGGCGGTGGTTGGAATAACTGTTTCTTCGCCAACCGTCACCGGCGCTGAGATTGATCCGTGAAACACATCGCCGACCTGGGCTTTTTCTGAATCCACTTCATCGTTCAGACGAATGCTCAGCTGAGTTCCAGACGGCACTGTAATTTTCTGCGGTACCGGCACCGGCGTGGGGCTTGGCGGTTCACTCGATTGTGACGTGTCATAGCTGCTGCCTGAATTTCCGCTGTTGCTGGTGTTTCCGTTGCTGCTACCCGATGGTACGGTCGTGCGCAAGCCGGTATCACCACCGCTGTTGCTGGCCGACTTCTTGGAACTTGAACGCGAACTGCGATAACGCGTGCTGGGTGAAGGACGCGCTTCTTCCCTTACCGGCGGGGGCGGATTATTGTTGGCCTGCTCCTGCGGCTGTGGAGTCTGGTTTGCCGCTGAAGTTGGCGCGACCTCAAGATTGTTCACTACCGTCTTCACGCCTTCAACCTGCGCGGCATCGTTAGCGGCCGCATTTCGCGCAGCATCGCTGGCCACGGTTCCCGTAAGCGTTATCACTCCGTTGTTTGCGTTGATATTGAGCTGCTTGTCCGGGATGCTGCTGTCTCCGTTGATCTTGTTCTGCACATCGGAGGCGACCTGCGCATCCGGACGGCTACTTACGCGAGAGCAGCCTGCCAACAGCGCCATGGCAATCAGGACCACCGAAAGATTTCTCTTCATGACCATAAACTCCTCTAAATTTGGGTGGCGTATATTCCGTTTAGATGCAGAGCAGCTGGATTTGACTGCACCGCACTGTAAAAAACTTGTAAATCAACCACTTACGCGACACGCCAGAGCAGATTCACTCGGCCAGAGGATCCCTATCTGCTACCCCCTATTCTAACCCCGCTCAAGGATCAGAGTTGCTGAATTCAGCCCTAGCGGTATCCGGTAAATCAGCTTAATTCTCGTGATACGGCACCACGTCCGCACCCGGCAAATCCGCGCGGGTTGATGCCAAAAATGCGCTTCATCGACCTGATATCGCAAGTTGATCCCTCAAGCAGCATGCGCAATTGATCCACCGTCACCGGCGGACTCTTCAGCACTTTCTGCATGACCCTGGCGCCCACCATCATCAGCGGCATGGGGATATGCACCGCCGGCTTGCGTATACCGGCACACCTTGCGATCTCAGCCAGCACTTCGTTCAGCGTTAGCTCGTCCGCCCCGCCCAGATCGACAGTCTGATTGGTAGCCGCCTCATACGTCAGAGCGCGCGCAAAGCAGTCTGTCACATCTTCAACGGCAATGGGCCGGAATTTAGGTGAGCCATCGCCCGGCACCGGACGGAACAGCGGAGCCGACCGCATCGTCGCCATCATCTGCGTCACAAAGCCATCGCCCTGGCCAAAAATCAGTGAAGGCCGGAGGATGCAAAATGGTATCCCGCTCTGCCGGACCTCTTCTTCGCCCTTCCACTTGGTAGTTTGGTACTGGGCAACGCCATTGGCCCGCACTCCCAAGGCCGACATCTGCACAAAGCGCCTGATGCCCGCCCGCTTTGCCGCTTCCACCACATTGCGCGTCCCGAGATGATGCACACGCTCAAAAGTATTTGTTCCTTTTTCCACGATGATCCCTACGAGATGGATCACCGCATCGCAGCCCTGCATGCCTTCGTCAAGCCTTGTGCCTTCAACGACATCGCCGGCCACCAGCTCAGCTTTTGCGTTTTCTGCCAGGCCAGCCTTCTGGGGATCACGAATCAGCGATCGCACAGCGTGACCATCGGCAAGCAATCGCTCCAGCATGTGCCTGCCAACAAAGCCAGTCGCGCCGGTGAGGAAAACCTTCATGAAAGGATTCTAAATTGTTGGGCCTTGGGAGATTGCGTGTGGCTGTGAGGCGAAGAAAATCTTCGAAACACAGAGGCACGGAGGAAGCGCAGGTAATTTAGTAATCTGGCAAATGAAACGGGACACGCTTGGCCTTATGAGTGGCTCATCATTACCGATTTCAACTCTCTCCGTTTTCCTTCTTTTCATCCGAGTTCCAAAGACTCTGTTTACATCATTAGCTGAAAGAAACCCTTCCGGCACAGCCGAATGTAGCTTGTCGTCATCTGCTAAATTACCCATTTACTAGATTGTCTTCCTCCTCCGTTTCCTCCTTTCCTCTGTGTTTCAAAGGTTTTGCCCCAAAAGGAGACCCGGGCGTTCGAGATTTCACACAAAATGTGATAAAAACTTCCGTTCCCTTATGTCCCTTCGAGTCGCGCGTGGTGTTTACAATCCGGAGAAACAGCGGTTCCACTATTACGTCTCTTTCAAGCCCACGCTCGACCCCACCGACGACGACCGAAACGTGGAAGGCAGCCACTCAGTGGACGTTGCCATTTCCGTCACGGAAACCGGAGAACTCGCCGACTTGGCTTTCAGCCTTCCAGAGACCTGCCGCAGCCGCAGGTCTCTGGAATACCTCAACCGGACCCATTCCGCTACGCTGATTGACGAAAAAGTTTTCATCACCGTCCCCGGATTGAATGGAGACTCCGTGCTTCAAGGGAAAGGAAATCTGGAACTCGACGGCGCGGGCCGGATCATGGGGCTGGACATCCATTAACCGAAGTATGTTTTGATCGACAGGTAAGGCCCCTCGTACGTTGCTCGGGACGAAATCCAGAGTCTCTGATTGGCAAATCCAGAGTCTCTGCCTTAGATTTCCCTCTCATTCAGCAAAATTTATCACTCGCCTTAGTTCCCCTTAATACCCTGCTGTTCGTCGCGATATCTCTCTGTCTTTACAATGTCTTAACCTTAAATTCCCTCTGAATCCAGCTACTCTGCTTGGTTTTATGTCGGGTAAGGCTCTCACGGGCCTAAGCGTCCTTACCGATTTCTTGCCACGCTCATTTCCCGCATAGTGCTCGCCATGATGAATCGATCAAAGAGAATCTCCATCGCAGGAAAGATGTCCATGGCGCTGGCGCTGTTTATCGGCGTGACCGCATTCGCTCAAGTTCCCCGCTCGAAACACGTGTACATTGTGGCGGAAGAAAACCGCAGTTATGAACGGGTGGTCGGCAGTGCCGTCATGCCCTATCTGAACAGCCTGCTAGCCAAGGGCGCGGTAGCCACGCAGTTTTATTCCAATGAACATGGCTCCCTGGAAAATTACCTCATCCTGACCTCAGGCCAGTACCTTACCCACAATAATGACACTTTGGCCGTTTTTAACGTGGATAACATTGAGCGCCACCTGCTGACCAACGGCATGACATTTAAGTCTTACGCACAGTCACTGCCCTATGCTGGCTATACCGGGCTTTACTCCGGCGCCTACATGAAGCGCCACGCTCCGCTGCCCTATTACACTGACATGGCCAACAGCAGCCTGATCAAAAACCATGTTTCCTCTACTGAACTAGCCAAAGACATTGCGAATGGCACGCTGCCCAACTTTGCCTTTATCACCCCGGACGGCAACAATGACATGCATAACTGCGGTACGAACCTGAACATCTGCTTTGCCGCCGCGGATAACTTTCTGAAGAACACTATCGGCCCGCTGCTCGCCTCTGCGCCATTCCAGCCGGGCGGTGACGGCGTACTCATCATCTGGGCAGATGAAGCTGACCTCGGCACTGACAACCGCTGCAGTGCAACAGTATTGACTGGTTGCGGTGGTCACATTCTGGTGGCGATGATCGGCCCCAAAGTGAAAGCCGGCTATAAATCCACCACGAACTATCATCATCAAAGCGTTCTGCGGACTGTGCTGGAAGCTATGGGGACCACGGCAAATTTCCCCGCCGCAGCCAATACAGCGCAAGACATGCGTGAGTTCTTTGTGAGCAGCACCGGACCAACTGCCACTGTCGGGGGGGTGCAGGTATCTTCCCCAACCAGCAGCACGGTCACCGGGCCCAGCGTCAGTCTGGCAGCAAGCGCGACTGCACCCAATCCTATTACCTTCATGCGCATCTACGTTGATAACGTAAGCGTCGCTTCCGCCTCCACCAGCAAAATCGCCGCCACGGTAAGCATGTCGAAGGCGACCCATTCCGTTGTCTTCCAGGCCTGGGACAGCAAAGGCACCATTTACAAAGCCGCAAGGACAATTACGGTTCAGTAAGCAAGTTCGAGCAAGCGTATCCTCACCACGGACACGAAGGCCACAACGAAGAAGCGAGCGGTACTTCTTTGTGGTTCTTCGTGTCCGTTGTTTTTCTTTCCTCGCGGCTTTCACGCTAAAATCATCGCTGATGGTCCACTCCCAGCTCTCCGGTTTTGTTCTTGCGGGCGGCAAGAGCACGCGCATGGGGCAGGACAAAGCCGCTCTCACCCTGAATGGTTTCACGCTGTTGGAGCATGCATTGGCGGCCTTGCGCCAAGTTTGCCGCGATGTTGCGGTCCTTGGCAAACGCGACTTATATGGCTCCCTGGGGCCAGTCCATGAAGACATCTTTCCCGGCTGCGGACCGCTGGGCGGTATCAATGCGGCGCTCTCCAATTCGCAGACACCGTTCAACCTGATCATCGCCGTGGACACGCCTTTCCTCGCACCGGAATTTCTCTCATATTTGGCAGACCGGGCCATCGATTCCGGCGCAATCGTTACCACACCGGAGATTGACGACTACACGCAGCCGCTGTGCACCGTCTACTCGCTCGGCTTCCGTCCCATTGCAGAACAGGCATTGCGCTCGGGCAATTACAAGATCGTTCCGCTGTTTCCCCCAGACCGGACACTCGTAATCAAAGAAGCTGAATTGCGCGAGTTTGCCTTCGCCGCTGATATGTTTGAAAATCTAAACACGCCGGAGGATCTGGCGCGCGCGCGCAGGCGCTTCTCCGGCCAGGATTCATGAGCCATCCTCCCCAAAATTCGGAGCAGAAGCCGTACACCGAGTTCCAGAATGTGTACAAAGCGTTCGGCGATCACAAGGTGCTGGAAGACGTAAGTTTCCAGGTCTTCCCCGGTGAAACGCTCTGCATCCTGGGCCGCAGCGGCGTAGGCAAGTCCGTTTCGCTTCATCACATTATGGGTTTTCTCAAACCTGACTCCGGTCGCGTGATCGTTGCCTTTGAGGACATCACTGAAGCCACGGAAGCCCAGCTTGAGCGCATTCGCAAAAAAGTCACAATGGTTTTCCAGAACGGCGCGCTTTTCGATTCGCTCAGCGTCGGCGAAAACGTCGCCTTTCCGTTGCGTGAACGCCACGATTTGGATGAACAACAGATTTACCAGATTGTCGACGGCCTGCTCGACATGGTGGGCGTAAAAGCCATGCGCGATCTTCTTCCCTCTGATCTTTCCACCGGGATGAAACGGAGCGTCGCTATTGCGCGCGCGCTCTCCGCGCAGCCGGAATGCATTCTTTACGACGAGCCCACCACCATGGTCGATCCGCTTATGGCCCAGCTTCTCGGCGATCTCATACAAAAGCTAAAGCACCAGCTCAAGCTCACCAGCATCGTCGTGACGCATGACATGCGCCTTGCCAAAAAGCTGGCCGACCGCATCGTTTTTCTGCATGAAGCCCGCGCTATCTTCGTGGGATCAGTGCATGAAATGGAACGCTCCCCTGAAGAAGTGGTGCAGGAGTTTTTGAAATTGGATGAATTGGTCGTACCCGGACGGGATGATGGATACCAGGCCTACACCTGAAAGCAAATATTGAAACCCAGGGGAACCGCCGAAGCAGAGGAAATCACAATTTAGTCGTTGCGGTATCGATGTGAAGCACTTTCGCGACCTGGCAGGGCCAATCGCAATGTCTCAATGGCAAAGTCTCAGTTCGCTGGAAACATCAACCTTTGTCACCCGAAAGCCAGATGGCTTTAGCCCGCAAATTAATCTTCCTAATATGACTTTTCCTGTATTGATTTCGGCAAAATTGCAGGTTATAGTCCGCTCGTGATGACCTCCTCTGGTTCTCCAATGCCGTGTTGTTGCCCGCCGTGCCCACATAGCGCACATCGGCGGCAGGGG
>DASXJO010000121.1:0-3177 GCA_036497385.1 Candidatus Angelobacter sp.
CAAAGCGGTATCAGACGGTGGATGATCTGCTAAGTGATCTCAAGGCTTTCAATGGCGGCAGTGTGGTTTTGCCGTCCGCACCTCGAATTTCGCAAAAAGTGATCTGGGCCGTGGCCAGCTTTGTGCTCGCCGGGCTCATTATGATCGCGGCAATTGTGAAATGGTCATCGAGTTCCAACCCAGGAAGCTCGACGACGGCCGTCCATCCAACAGTGAAGGTATTGTTGGCCGATTTCCAGAACAACACTTCCGACGCGGTTTTTGATGGCACGCTGGAATCCAGCTTTGCGCTGGCTATGGAGGGCGCGCCGTTTATCAGCGCTTATAATCGGACGCAAGCCCGCAAGACGCTCACCACGATCGATCCCACGGCGAACCTGCTGAATGAAGCAGGCGCCAGCCTGGTAGCGGTGCGTGAAGGCGTGAACGTCGTGATCAGCGGCGCAGTGGAAAAGCTGGGCAGCGGTTACAAGATCTCCTGCAAGGCCGTGGATCCAGTAAGTTCTAAAACCCTGGGTTCAGCTGAAACGGAAACCAGCGCAAAGTCGGGCGTGCTGCAGGCAGTTGCGCAACTGGCCGACAAAATGCGCCGCGTTCTGGGCGACACTACTCCGGATTCCTCCCGACTCCAGCAACAGGAAACAGTCACATCCAGCTCGCTTGAGGCCGTGCATGAATATGCCGTGGCGCAGGAGCTGCAGTTTTCCGGCAAAGGGGCGGATGCTCTGCCGCATTACTCAAAGGCCATTGAGCTTGATCCGAATATGGGTCGAGCTTACGCCGGGCTGGCTGTAACCAATGCGAACACAGGCCACAGGGCCGAGGCGGAAAAGTATTATCAGGCGGCCATGGCGCACATCGATCGTATGAGCGATCGTGAGAAATACCGCACTCGCGGCGGTTATTATCTGATGACACGGCAGCCGGAGAAGGCAGTCCAGGAGTTCAGCGCGCTGGTGGAGCAATACCCCGCGGATGCCGCCGGCCCCACCAATCTTGCGCTCTCTTACTTCTATGGGCGAGATATGCAGAAAGCCATGGAACAGGGCAAGCGCGCCGTGGATCTTTCTCCCAAGGCGCTGCTGCAACGCAATAACCTGGCCCTCTACGCCATTTACGCCGGCGATTACGCCGCCGGAGCCAAAGCGGCGCAGGACGTACTAAAAGAAAATCCAAAGTATCCTGAGGCAATGGGCGCGCTGGCCATTGCGCAGACCGGACAGGGAGATTTAAGCGGCGCCACCGCGACATATCATCAACTGGGGGCTCTTGGGCCAGCGGGCGCGTCCATGGCTAATATCGGGCTTGCCGATATGGCGGAATTGCAGGGACACAACGCCGAAGCAATCGACCTGCTGGAAAAAGGCATTGCTGCTGACCTTGAAGCAAAAGAGTCCGGCAGCGCAGCAGCAAAAACTATCGCCTTGGGGCAAGCTTATCTTGCGCAGGGCGACAAGAAGAAGTCACTGAGCGCCGCTGATAATGCCATCAAACTTGATCCGCAACCCAGCGTTCTTTTGGCAGCGGGCGAGATTTACGTGAACGCCGGTGACACAGCGCGCGCGGCCAAGCTTGTGACCCAACTTTCTTCCAAAATTGAGCCTGAGCCGCAGCTTTATGCAGCCTTGCTGCAGGGAGCTATTTCTTTGAGCCGTGGCGCGAAGTTGGAAGCTATTCAATCGTTGGAGAAGGCGCAGAAAATCTCCAATAGCTGGCTGGGGCACTTTTACCTGGGCAAGGCGTACCTGCAGAATGGATCGTTCACTGAAGCTGATTCAGAATTTGAGCTGTGCCTGAAACGCCGCGGTGAAGCGAGCGCGGTCTTTCTTGACGATGTGCCAACCCTGCGGCTCGTTCCGCCGGTTTATTATTTCCTGGCGCGAGCGCAGGAAGGACTAAAGAGCCCTTCCGCCGCAGACACGTATCGTACCTTCTTAAAGATGCAGCCGGAGGGCAGCAGCGAGCTGATCTCTGACGCTCGTCGCCGCCTCGAAAGCCGCTAGGAACCGCTCCCCGCCTACATACTGTTAGCGAATGCTGAATGGATTGGAAAGTGCAGTCCCGGCCCCCGCCAGGTTGGTTGTCGCTTTCAACACGTAACCAGTCCCGACTTTGTTCAGGTTGTTGCTGGCGAAGATTGCGATCCCGTTATTTCCGGTAGTCGCAACCGTACTTCCTGTCAATACTGCCCCGCCTGGATTCACCGCAACGCTCAGCGTAACCGTAACGCCGTAAACTCCCTTTCCTTGTGCATCCACCACCAGCACCTTCATGGCTGGCGTGATCTGCTTGCTCGGCGATGAGTCGCTGGGCTGCACATAGAAGCTTACGGTGTAAAGCGAGGCAACGGTGATGCTGAATGACTTGGTTGCAACCTGCTGGGGTGTGGCTGTATCGGCCACCTGAACGGTAAATGCGAATGTGCCAGTTGCTGCGGGAGTTCCGCTCAGCACCCCTGCCGCGCTCAACGTGAGCCCGGTGGGCAAGGGGCCTGAACCCGCAGCCAGAGACCATTTGAGCGGCGGGATACCGCCGCTGGCCGCGAGCGTTTGGCTAAAGGCGATTCCATATTTTGCGCCCGGCAAGCTGGCCGTGGTGATGACGAGCGGCGCAGCAATGCGCAAAGTAAGAGTTCTCGGCGCGGACTGAGACGGCGATCCAGAATCCCTGGCCAGTACCGTGAAAGTCGAACCCACAATGTTGACGGCACTGGGCGTTCCGCTGATCACTCCTGCCGTGGAAAGGTTGAGTCCTGGCGGCAACGTGCCGGAAGCCAAAGCCCAGGAGATGTTTCCGGTCCCGCCTGAAGCGATGAGCGTCTGTTGATAGGGCGATCCGGTAATTCCGTCCGGCAGCGTCAGCGTGCCAACAGAAAGCGGGGCGGCCACATGAAGAGCGAGGAGAATACTGGCGGTTTGGCTGGGCGAAGCGGAATCCTTCGCCTGTACGGTGAAGGTGCCTGCAGGACTTAGCGTTGAGGAGGAAGCTGAGGAAAATGTGGGTGTTCCACTAATCACCCCTGTCGTACTAAGCTGCAATCCCGGGGGCAATGCGCCGGAAATTAGTGACCACAAAACAGGCGCGGTACCGCCGCCAGTTTGCAGAGTAGCTGAGTAAGGCACGCCAATGATGGCATCCGGCAAAGTCGGCGCGGTAGTCACTACCAGCGGCGCTGCA
>DASXJO010000122.1:0-12869 GCA_036497385.1 Candidatus Angelobacter sp.
CCTCGTGGTGAATGGAACCGGAGTCTCACCTGTGTCTCCGTGGCGGAAGGGCAGGCCGCGATTGAGTTCGCCCAAGAAAGCTCTGACATGTTTATGCTGGCTTGCAATCTGAACAAGCCAGTCCGCCTGCATGCCGGAGCGCGGGCCAACACATGGGGGCCGGTGCGTCGCGCAACTGACGCTACACGCTACGGTTGGCTGGCCGCTCCGCTGCTCACGCGCGATGGTCGCAATCTTGGGCTGATTCAACTCTCGCAAAAGCTCAGCGGCGAGTTTTCCCCCGACGACGAAGCCATCCTCGTCCAGCTTACGCACATGGCTTCCGTGGCCATTGACAACGTGCGTCTCTACCGTGAAGCGCAGGAGCAGATCGCCGAAACCAAGCGTGCGCAGGAAATGCTGGAGCGCGGCAAGGAAAGCATGCAACTGGCCCAGCAGTATGTCGG
This sequence comes from Candidatus Angelobacter sp., assembly GCA_036497385.1. GTDB lineage: Bacteria > Acidobacteriota > Terriglobia > Terriglobales > Acidobacteriaceae > Angelobacter. The sequence goes on from DASXJO010000122.1 coordinate 447, forward strand.
GATTGGAATCTGGGAGTGGGACCTGCAAACCGGCGAACTGGCATGGTCAGATGAGATCCGCCGCCTGCACGGAATCGAAGTTGAAAAATTCGATGGCCGCTATGAGAGTTGGATGGAAAGCATTGTTCCTGAAGACCGGCAGCAGGTGCACCAATCGATTGCCAACGCGCTGGCCAGCAACAGCGAGTATGAAGTTCAATATCGCGTTTACATGGCCGATAAGACACTGCATTGGCTGGAAGCCCGCGGACGCATCATCGTGATCAGTGACCTGCCCGTCCGTATGCTCGGCGTGGCCATGGACGTTACCTCGCGCAAGGCAGCAGAGCAGACGTTGCGGCAGTCGGAAAAGATTGCCGCCACCGGACGCCTTGCGGCCAGCATCGCTCATGAAATCAACAACCCGCTGGCTTCAGTGATGAACGCGCTCTACATTCTGCGCACCAATTCCAAAATGCCGGAGTCGGCGCTGGTGTACGTAAAGACCGCTGAGGAAGAACTGGCCCGAGTAGTGCACATTACCAAGCAGACGCTGGGTTTCTATCGCGAGATATCTTCGCCCGTGATGAGTTCTGTGCCGCAGCTATTTGAGGAAGTGCTGGCCGCCTATGATGCTCGCATTGAACAGGGCCGGATTGCCGTACATCGGGACTTCAGTGAAGTTGGTCCTTTGGCGGCATTTCCCACCGAATTGCGGCAGGTATTTTCCAATTTGGTGTTGAACGCCATTGAAGCCATTTCGGGGACGGGGAATCTCTATATCCGGGTGCGGCACGCGCATGATCGGCAGGATCGCGAAGGCATACGGGTGATCGTGGCGGACGATGGCTGCGGCATTCCGGCGGAAAACATGCCGCAAATCTTCGAGCCCTTCTTTTCGACCAAAGATTCCAAAGGCACCGGACTGGGTCTGTGGGTGAGCCAGGGCATTGTGCAGAAGCACCAAGGCAGCCTGCGCGTCCGCAGCCGTACCGATGAATTGAGACACGGCACCTGCTGCAGCGTCTTCTTGCCGTTTGCCACAAGTGACGCCTCGACCGAAGACGAGCCGGTAGCGTCCAACGATCAGGCACAGGACGTGATGACTAAAACCGCCGGTTCCGGCGACGATCGCTCTGCCGCCTAAGCCGTTTTCTTGTCTTGCAGCCGGTGGAACTCGATGACTCTGCCACGTTCCGAAGGTAAAAGCGAGCTTGCGGGACGCAATGGAAAACTTGCCGGTATATAGAACTCAATTAGCTTGCCCATAACCACCTCTTACATCGGCATGTTGTCAGGCCATTTCCGGCAGGTTAGTTAAAACCAAATTAAAAATTTTAAGACGGCTAAGGCCACCGTGTTGACCTGGCGACGCCCCAAGCTGCCACGTATGCGGCGCGATTGTGATCGGGAATGGGAGTTGTTACAGGGATCGACGTCAGGCTGCTCATAGCTCGAAGCAGATCAACCCTCCCCGAAGCCCGGCGCCCAGCCGGGCTTTTATTTTGGGGCTCCCCGTGGCTCTGACTCTTTTGTAGCTTTGGCCCCTAGATAGTACACTTTGAAAAACTAAACCCCTTTACTTTTACTAACTAAGATGGCTGCTCAAAAGCGTCTCGTCGGGTCGATCGCGAAAGAATTGGTAAGAAAAGCGCGGGAAGCAATGTTGACGGCCGTCCAGGTCTTTAACAACCCACAAGTGGAATTCAAATCAGAACTCTTCATTGTAACTACGATAATTGCTTGGACCTATTTGCTGCATACCTTTTACCGCACCAAGCATGTCGAATATCGGCAGTTTAAGCCCGGTCAAAAGCGGAGACATTTTTTAAGGACAAAGTTTGGAGCTATCCGACATTGGAGTCTAGAAGAGTGCTTGAGTGCGCCGTCCTGTCCACTTGATGATGTAGTTAAGAAGAATCTTCTATTTTTGATTGGTCTGCGACATGAAATCGAACATCAAATGACGACCCGCATAGACGATCAGGTCAGCGCTAAATTCCAAGCGGCTGCGCTTAATTTCAATGCTGCAATAAAGAGATTATTTGGTTCCAAGCATTCTCTCGATCGAGAACAAGCATTCAGCATCCAGTTTTCTGGGATCGCAGAGAGTTTGGCTAAAGAGCTGATGATAGAGAGCGATCTGCCACAGAATATCAAATCATTTGTGGTTGATTTTGAAACCGGCCTAATACAGGAAGAATTTGACGATCCGAGATTTTCCTACCGTGTCGCTTTCATTCAAAAGACGTCAAATTCAAAGGCCGCTGCCGACAAGGTCGTTACATTTGTTCCTCCCGGTAGTGATACTGCAACCGCTATCAACCAGGTATTTCTAAAGGAGACTGAAAAAAAGAAATATCGACCGTCTACGATTGTCAAGCAGATGAAAGCAGAGGGATTTCTAGGCTTTAGCATTACCGACCATACGTGGCTATGGCAATCTAGAGACGCAAAGAACCCGAAATTTCAGTACGGCACATTAGTAGAGGGAAGCTGGTTTTGGTACGATTCCTGGATGGCGGAGGTCAGAAAATATTGTCAAAAAACTTATCATTCAGTAACTTGATCTTATGAGTTCGATCTTCTGCTGCATTGACTCGAAGCCTATACCCGAAAACCGAGCAGATCGCAAGGGATATGCCGCCGTCACGTGCTCGGATGAATGTTATGAAATATTCCGGAACCACAAGAAGAAACCTTCGAAAGGCCAGCGAGTATCAGAAGCAGAGTTTGCGCTTGTGATGCGAATCCGGCGTGCAAAGGCGCGAGGAGATACGGTAATCACGCTGCACTTGTGATGCCGGATCGTTCTATTCGGGCGCTTGGGAAGCTAGCGAATGATGATTCCTCTCTTTCTAGGCGTTTCGCTGCACGTAACCCTTCGAATACGCTCAGGGCAGAAGGTGCCGCCCCTACGGGGCTCGCACGTGTTTTCAACTTTCCCAGGCCTAACGGCCTGGGCTCAATAATTTTGCCCCTTCGGGGCTTGTGCTCTGTTGTGTCCGGCCTCCTTGTCGATCCCTTGATATGACAACTCTGGAATGGCATTAAATGATAAATAAGGGCGCGAACTTTCTAACGCAGCAAGCCAAGCCTGCAGGGCGGAATTATTGAGCCCACCGCGACCGGGGTCCCCGGCAAACCCGTTTTTGGTTTGCTGGGGCAGGTAAGCGGTGGGTACGGTGAGAAGAAGTTCAAGCCCCGCTTTAGCGGGGCGGCAGATTAATTAGATCTGCAGACCATGAGGGTTCCAGACCATAAGCTCTATAGAGCATCGGGATCGATCCCGTGTTTCTTCAGCAAGGCGCGATATTCCTGTTCGAACGTCATCTTGTGGTGATGCTGCTCCTGATTGCGGATGTATTTTGCCACGGTTGCAGTATTCGAGACACTCACGCTGAATGCGGCATATCCGTCCTGCCAAGCGAACCGGCGTCCGTGTTCGTTCATCCATTTGGAAGAGTTGGTTTTAATAAGTTGAACGGCCTTGGCCAGCGCAACAGTTGGCGGCAGATGAAAAAGAACATGCGCGTGGTCCGACATGCCGTTGATCGCAATTGGAGCCATTTTCTGGTTACGACAGATGCCACCCATATACGACCAGAGTTCAGGCTGGACATCCTCGGATATGGAGGGTTGACGATCTTTTGTGCTGAAAACGAGATGGAGATGATTTTTGACGAACGCGTGAGACATGAGTCATGTCGCCCTTTCAGGGCTTTGATTCTATATTGCTTCATTTCCCAGCGCTGACGCGCTGGGCTCAGTAATTTCGCCCTGCGGGCTCTCGAGTCCAGGGCAGGTTCGCATGGTTCTTGTCCAATCGCACGCGGGCCATGGCGGATGGAAGAGAGGATCGCGAAAACGCACGGGGCGGCTGAAAATAGTTCAATGTCCTTATTCGCTCTTTCTTTCCTTCATAAAGTAGGCTAGGATACGACATCGCCTATTAATCAAGTAGTAAAACTGGCTCTAAGCCAGGCTGCGACGGATTGGGATGCCATACGTTGTGGCGGCTGGGATGAACCTACGCCAAACTGGGGTCAGGTGGGATGAATAGGGAGGGGGGGTAGGGAGCGCGGAAGTGTTAACTACAAAGTAATTTCGTTGATTTGTAAATGGGTAATTTGGGATCGGAAGATGAGAACCGCCCAGGCGGGCAGCAAGAAAAGCTCCTTGACATCTTGAAACAACGAATAGCGACGCAGAGGGCTTTCAGCCTTCCTGCCCGCTGAGCAGGCGCGCCATCACGCCTGAAATCCGTTCCCAGTTTTGCGCTTCCACGGCCAGTTGGCGGCGACCGGCTGGGCTGAGCTGATAGAACTTGGCTTTGCGATTGTTCTCTGGCGTGTCCCACTCGCTTTTTATCCAGCCGCGTTGCTGCAGGCGCAGGAGCGCGGGATACAAAGTCCCCTGATTGAGTTGCCGCAGGTTCTCTGAAACCTGCTCAATGCGTCTTGCAATGCCGTAGCCATGCAGTGGGCCTGGCGCTTCCAGCGTTTTCAGCACCATCAAATCCAACGTGCCTTGCAATACGTCAGTCTTTGCTCCATCCATGGGTGCTCTACCCGCCTGTTGGCGACCAACCTAAGCTAAACCGAAACCGTGCTCATGTTGGTTGTCAACAGGAAATGCTGCCAGAAGACAACCGCGGGGGCTGGATCGATTTCTCTAACTCGGAAGACGCCATCTGCCAAACTTAAGTAACTTCATGCAGTATTGAATCGAAAGCACTTAAGGCTTATGGCTTAGTGGCTTAAACATTAGAAAATTTAATAATCGGGAGTTTCTGGATATTTGCGGTATTCTAGTGCTCATTCAGCGGTTACTTTTGTGCTATGCCCAGAGTAAGAACACAAAACGCTATCAGAAATGCGGACCCGGGACTCGCCGGCTTCTCGTTGGTTGAGATCCTCGTGGTCGTGATGGTCATATTGATCATCGCGGCGATCGCAATTCCGAATCTGGTGCATGGCAAGATGCGCGCCAATGAAGCTGCTGCCGTTTCCTCGGTCAAGACGATCAACACCGCTCAGATGATGTATAACGACGCTTTCCCTGAGGTTGGGTACGCCAGCAGCCTGGCGAATCTTGGCGCCCATGGCAGTTCTTGTGAAAAGCCCACCAGCACAAATGCCTGCCTGATCATGGATGAGGCGCTCACAAGCGGTCTGAAAAGCGGCTACATGTTTGAAATTGTGGCCGATGGCAACACGCCTGCCACCAGTTACACCGTGACGGCAACGCCGGAGACGGGCATCTCAGGTCGCTGCAATGTCTCTTCAGACGAACGCGGAGATGTCCGTATATTTCTCCCCGGCAGCCCTGGCCCATCCGGCGGTAAATCCATAGGGGCAAGCGGCTCCGGCTGCGAATAACTCGGCATTTTTACTCAGCTTTTATCTCCACGGAAACTCGCGTGTTTTCCCAATCCAGATTGAGAGTAGCGGTATTCTCATTCTTCTTATCGAATGAAATCGTGAATTGTTCCACCGGTTGCGGCAGTGCGGATTTCTTCATGTCCACTCGGGCCAGATCCTGGCTTTCGTCATACTTGGTTCCCCACTGGCCGGTCTGTTTGTTGATAATGAGTTTCCACGTTCCTTCTGATGGCAATGTGTAGAGGGTGTATTTTCCCGCCGGAACCTTTACGCCGCCAATGTTCAGATCGACTTCAGTATTTAGCGCGGTGGCCTCATTCGCGCCCGTCCGCCATACCTTGCCATAAGGCGCAAGCTCCTGCCCAACTTTCCTGCCCTTCAATGAAGGACGGCTGTAATCAATTGTGATCTTTTTGTTCTTGAGCGTAACCTCGGCCGTGGCAGGAGGGCTAGGACGCTTGCTTTTGTCTTGGGGTGGCTGTTGCGCTATCGCCATTGCTGCGATCAAGACGATCAATGAGACTCCAACTGCTAACTGTTTCCGCTGCATGTTTTAATTTCCTTTCGTTTCAAAGCAGGTTATGATCACCGCGGCAGGTGCGGCTTAGCAAGTGCGTGCCGGACGTCCGGGTCCCGGCACTAGCCCGACTCTCGCCGGCGTGGTCACTAAAGTACCATCGCCACGTTGACCGCGTGCGACTTTTCATAATACCCGGGGTCACATAAAGTTATACCGAACTAATCGTTCTACAAACTGATCAGTTTTCCACACAGATTCAAGGAAGTTGAAGCGAGGTATTGCCATGAAACCAAGTCTGGCGTTTTCCCTGTTCCTCTGCTTGTCCGCATCCAGCATCGCTGGCGTGGCCCAGTCCGCCGCGCCTGCTATCCCTGTTCACCGCACCACCAAGGCAGTGAACTATCGCCTGCGCGGTGATGCCGTCAAGGTGGATTTTCACGGCAGTGAACTCATGCAGAATGCCTCGGGTGAGGCCAAGGTAACGGGCAAGAAAAGCAGCGTCGAAATTGAGGCTAAATTTGACGGTCTGGAAGACCCCACCAAATTCGGCCTGGAATACCTCTCGCTGGTGCTGTGGGCCATCTCGCCGGAAGGCCGCGCGGTAAATCTGGGCGAACTGGTGCTTGACCACAATAGCAGCCGCGTAAAAGCCATCACAGATATGCAGACGTTTGGCATGATTGTTACGGCTGAGCCTTATTTCGCCGTGAACCAGCCCGGCAACATGGTCGTGATGGAAAACGTTATGAGCGCGACCACAGTTGGCCGGCAGGAAAACATTGACGCCAGGTATGAGTTGCTGGGGCGCGGCACATATTCAGCCACCAACACCAAGATTTCCGACGCTATTTTTGGCATCGACCGCAAGACGCCGCGCGTGCTTTTTGAAGCCCGCAACGCGGTAAGAATCGCCAATCTTACGGCTGCTGATAAGTACGCGCCGTCCATCCTGGCCAGCGCCACACAGCAACTGCGCAAGGCCGAAGAAGCTTACGTCCAGAAGCGCGATAAGAGCACGATTGAGACGCTGGCGCGTGAAACCGTGAGCACCGCCGAGGAAGCGCGTGTGATGGCAGTGAAGCAGCGCGGGGAAGAAGAAGCACAGGCCAAGGCCGCCGCCGATAAAAAGGCTGCTGAAGATCGCGAAGCCAAAGCCCGGCAGGACGCCATCGCAGAGGCGCAACGGCGCCAGGAAGCTGAAACCGCACGCCAGCAGGCGGAGCAGGCACGCGTACAAGCGCAGGCAGCCCAAGCTGATGCTGAGCGCATGAAGGCCGAGGCCGTAAAAGCCCGCCAGGAAGCTGAGGCTGCGCGCCAGCAGGCCGACGCAGCCCGTCAGCAGGCAGACGCCGCACGCGCCGCCGCCGAACAGCAGAAGCAGGCTCTGGCCGTGGAAGCAGACAAAGCGCGCAAAGCGGCGGAAGAATCCGACCGTCTGCGCCAGCAAGCCGAGCAGGAGAAAACTGATCTTCGCGCGCAGCTACTGCAGCAGTTGAACACGATTCTTGCTACCCGCGATACGGCGCGCGGTCTGATCGCCAATATGTCAGATGTTTTATTTAAGACCGGAAGTTTTGAATTGCTTTCCGGCGCGCGTGAGCGGCTGGCCAAGGTCAGCGGCATCGTCATCGCGCATCCTGGGCTGCATCTTGAGGTGGAAGGCCACACGGACGCGGTGGGCAGCGACGATTACAACCAGAAGCTGTCTGAAAATCGCGCGCAGGCGGTGCGCGACTACCTGATTCAACAAGGCATTCCGGATAATTCCATTGTGTCGCGCGGTCTGGGCAAAACCGCACCCGTGGCCACGAACGACACAGCAGAAGGACGCCAGCAGAACCGCCGGGTTGAACTTGTCCTCTCCGGTGAAGCTATTGGACTCAAGACAGCTTCTGCAACCACTGTCGCTCCCAGATAGCTACATCCTTTCCAAAGTCACGCAAAAGAGGAACCCACGCGGGTTCCTCTTTTGTTTCTTGGAAATTTGCGAAACTAATTTTGCGAAGGGCTAGATTGCTGCCGGTCTTATCTCATCCCGGCGCAGAAGAATTTTGGATACCGATTGCAGCACCCCTTCGCGCGAATCGCCTGTAACAAAACTATTACCGTCAATATCCGGGCGGACTCTTCCCATCTGCAAAATAGGCGCTTCAGGAAGGTGGTGCTGTACGGCAAGACCAATGGCCTTCTTCATGCGGGGTTCCACGCTATCGGCGATCAGGACCACGTCAAAAATCTGTCCTTGGCAGGCCTGGTCAACTTCTTTCAGGCTGCAAGCGGTCCTTACACGATAGCCCGCGCGTTCGAGCCATTCCAGTCGCAAGCGCAAAGCGGGTTCGGTTGCCACAATCAATAGCAGCGCAGCAGGGAGAGCATTTTGTGCCATTAGGGGGTAACTTTCATTCAACAAGCGTTACTTATACTTTAAACGCATTTTTAGAATTAAGACAGCACTATCCTGTTACTGACGTAGTTTCAGACACTTAGCTGATCTTTACTTTCCCTTACAATTAAAAACTCCAATAATGCTCAGTCTCTCTTGAACAAATCACTGAGAAAGATTTTAGATTCCGAAGCTGCCGCAGCTGAGAGATAGTCTGCATGCATCCTGATTTCATCTGTTGCAGCTGTAAATTTTGCGTTGTGGAGACCAAAAACACTCGGGGGCTTGCGATAATCTTCCCTCAGGACAAGAGACTGATGAGCGCTTCCGCAAAAATGCCGCAAGCCTTTACGGCAAAAACACTACTGAAGTACAAGCCATTCCGCACGCTCTGGCTAGCACAGTTTGTTAGCATCTTTGGCGACTTTCTGGCCCTCTTCGGCGTTATCAGCCTTATCACGTTCCGTTGGCACGGGACGCCTGTTCAGGTCACCACGGTCACCGTCGCGTTCGTGCTTCCCATGGCCATCATCAGCCCGATTGCCGGCGTCTTTGTGGACCACTGGAACGTAAAGCGCCTCATGATTGCCAGCGACCTCATTCGCGCCGCGCTGATCCTGATGCTCGTCTTTACCCATAACGTGGCGCAGATCTCGGCAGTTTTGGTTGTGTTGAGTTCGGTTTCAAGCTTTTTTGCTCCCGCCCAATCCGTAACGCTGCGCACCATTGTCCCGCCGGAAGGATTGCTTGCCGCAAACGCTCTGATGATGCAGGCGTTTTATATCGTGCGACTGTTATCGCCCGCGGCGGCGGGCGCGCTGGTGGCATGGCTCACTGAAAAATCCTGTTTCTATCTTGATGTGGCCAGCTTCATCTTCTCCGCAGCTATGATTTCAACCCTCTCTGTGATTCGTCCGGCCCGGGCTCAAGGTGAGAAGACTGTGAAGTCACTGGCGCAGGACTTTCTTGCCGGAAACAAGTTCATCTTCACCCATGCCGGACTGGCTTTTGTGTTTATCGCGATGGCGGTTGCCATGTTTGTGCTGAGTTCCTTCAGCCCGCTCATCTCTCTTTACATTCGGGACACGCTGCATGCCGGCTCATTCATGTTTGGCGCTATCAGTGCCATGGTTGGCGTAGGCATGATCGTGGGTACACAGTTGATTACGCGCTTGGCGGGAAGCGGATCCAAGTCATATGTGGTGCTGGGAGGGCTCTTCCTGCTTGGGCTGGGTGCAGGACTGCTGGGAGCTTTCCGCAACACCGCCATGGCGGCGCTCAGCACGTTTACGATGGGCTTCGGTATCGCATTTGTCTGGATTCCCGCCCAGACCATGTCCCAGCAGGAAACGCCCCCGCCAATGGTAGGGCGTGTCAGCAGCACCTTTATGTCATTAATTGCTGTGTCGCAGGTCTTTGGGCTTTTGCTCTCCGGCTATCTGGCGCAAAAGCTCGGCATTCGGGCAGTGTTCCTGGCTTGCGCCGGCGCTCTTGCCGCGATTTCAATCGCCGGACACTTCCTGATGCGCGGCCGCACTGCTCATAGCGCCGAAGCTAGCGTCCCTACGAACGCCACGCCCCAATCGTCGGCGGCAAGCCAGGAATCTTAGACAACGAGTATTGGAAAAATCGGCCCTGAGACGACTCAACCCGGCAGATCAGTATCCGTGTGGCTTCCAGTTACTTTCGTGACGTTTGCGTTCTTTCACTAAGACGCTAGGATTCTCATCAAGTTGTAGCCTGTTGCGCCGGGAAAGCATGGTACGCCGCGCACGCAGGCAATTGAAGGAGAAGACGTTGATTTTCACCCCCTTTCGGCGCCATGCACGCCATCAATGGATTCGCTCGTTTTCTATTGGACTGCTGGCATTATCTTTTCTGGTTCATGGCACTCCGTCACTGGCCCAGGCCACGGCCCGCAAGCTCAAGAACAAGGTGGATCCTGTTTACCCCGAGCTGGCCAAAAGAAACAACATCAGCGGAAGCGCCCGCGTAGAGCTGCTGGTAACGCCCGAGGGCAGAGTGAAAGACGTGAAAGTCCTGGGCGGAAATCCGGTGCTGGTTCAGGCTGTAACCATCGCTGTGATGAAGTGGAAGTACGAACCTGCGGCGGAAGAATCCAGTGTGATCGTCAAATTCGACTTTAGCTCTCCGTAAGTTTCCGTCCGTTTTAACTCTCTCTCCTGTTGTTTTTTGCCTGGATGAAGTTGATCCAGGCTTTTTTTCTTTACGGGAGAGTTTATCTACCTCTGTAAATCGCTTCGAAGTGGAGTTTTTTAGTCGTCACGACGTGAGAAAACAAATGGGCGCAGATTGGGAATTTCGGGCCGAGGCCCTGGTGGGAGCTAATTGATTCGGGGAACGACTGCGTTTAGTCGCCGAAACCCTGTTTCTGCATGTATTGCAGCGTGGAGTTCAGGCGTTCATAGTCCTGGTCACTCAGCGCAATAAAGCGGAAGGGATAAGTGCAGGAACCGACCTGTGCCGGAAGAAATTCCACCAGGCCGCTGACCGGGCCGGAAAGCGTGTTTACCTTGGCTTCAGCGATGGTGGCGCTGCCGATGCTGCTGGTAAATTGGGCCAGGCCGTCGGTAAGAGAAATCTTTTGCAACACCGCGGAAACCTGATGGCCGCCGAGATTGAAGCGAATGGATTCGTTATTGGGTACCCGTACTCGCGGAGACCGCGTCTTTGTTTGCGTTTGGGGAAAGTGTGGCATGAAGAGATCATCGCCTCTTTACGCTGCACCGGAAAGATTACCGAAGCCTCTGGACCTAATTTATGTCGCTGCGTTCCAAACCGCTTAAGTTGGTTGATGAACTAAAGATTGCTTTGGCTCCTGATGCAGGCAGCTCGGCAGCGCAAGCCGGACTCGCCGCCACGTTGATCGTGTTCCTGGGTGCATGTCGCGCGAGCCGCTACAATGGACGCGACACATTCAATGTCAAATCATCTTCCAATCGATAGACTTTTTTCGCTGATCGATTTTCTTGGCGTCTTCGTGGGCGCATTCGGCGGAGCGCTGGCAGCGGTGCGCGACACACGCTACAAATACGATCTGGTTGGAGTAACGGGACTGGCGCTGACCTCGGCGCTTGGCGGCGGCATTACGCGTGACCTGATCCTGCAAAAAGGTCCGCCGCTGGCGTTTGCCGATGTCCGCTACCTGATTACGGCTCTGGCAGGCGCGGTGATTGGAATGCTGTTCGCCCACCGAATCGGGAAGAACACGGAGCGAGCAGTCATCTTTATTGACGCGGCCGCGCTTGGCCTGTTCGCTGTGTCCGGCAGCACGCGGGCGCTCAATAACGGCATGACCATCCTGCCTGCGTTTCTCCTGGGCGTGACCACAGCCGTGGGTGGAGGGTGCATCCGCGATGTGCTGAGCGGGCGCACACCGAAGATTTTTGAACGCGGCGAGCTGTATGCTATCGCCGCTGCGTTTGGTGCGGCCATGTTCTTATTGTGTGACGCGCTCAAGCTGCCGCGTGAAATTTCCACGATTGCGGGCTCACTGTGCGGATTCGGGCTGCGACTGCTGGCGTTGCGCTATCACTGGCAGACGCGGTCAATCAGGACGGAGTGAGTTTCTGAATCCCGAGCATAGCGAGGGAACCCTACCTAGACAACGGTTTGAATGATCACCGGATATGGGCTGGCATTGCAAACACAAGGTCCCTCGATCCTACTCGTTCGCTGATGAAAGCGCGAACTCGTTTACGGATGCTCGGGATGACGAATTTTGGCAGGTCGGCAAACTGCGAAAGACGCAAAGGAGAAAACCGTAATGAGCTAAAGGATTAAACTCCGAGGGCGCAAAGGAAAAGTTGGCAAAACTATTCCGAGCCAATATCATGATGGCGCACTTGTAACGTTTTGCTTGGACTCAGGTCAAACATAAGTCCCCGGATCAAATAAAACCTATGAGAAAACTGCTCATCGCTTGCATTTCCCTGGTCGTCCTCGCTCTTGTTTCGTTTTCCGTCGCTCAATCTGCGCCGCCTGCTCCCACGCTTCCGTATTCGCCCAGCCTGGATGTGAGTTCCATGGATAAATCGGTAGATCCTTGCGTGGATTTCTATCAGTATTCCTGCGGCGGATGGCAGCAGAAGAATCCGATTCCGCCGGACCAGACTTCCTGGGGCGTCTACGGCAAA
>DASXJO010000123.1:0-6100 GCA_036497385.1 Candidatus Angelobacter sp.
GGACCGAAAGGAAGCTGAACTCTACAGCCAGCTTGATCCTCACCAGTTCCCAAAACATGTCGCGATCATCATGGACGGCAACGGCCGCTGGGCCAAACGCCGCCACCTGCCGCGTATTGCCGGCCATCGCAGGGGTGTGGACTCAGTTCGCAACGTGGTTACCACGGCTTCCAACATTGGCTTGTCCGCGCTCACGCTCTATGCGTTTTCGGCGGAGAACTTCACTCGCCGCCCCCCGACGGAAATCCACTTCCTGATGAAGCTGCTGCACCGATACTTGAAAAATGAGCTGCCGCTGATGCACCGCAACAATATCCGGCTGTCATTCATCGGGCGCAGCCACATGTTGCCGCAGGAAGTTCAGGAACGCATGGCCTGGGCCAAAGAGCAAACCGCGCACCACACCGGCATGGTCATGACGCTGGCGCTCAATTACGGCTCGCGCTCTGAGATCGTGGACGCCTGCAAGTCCATGGTGAATGCCGCAGCCAATAATGGCGGGCTTGAGCATCTCAAGATCGATGAAGAAAGCCTGAATCGCCACATGTACACCAGCAACCTGCCGGAGCTGGACTTGATTATCCGCACCAGCGGCGAAATGCGCCTGAGTAATTTTCTGCTGTGGCAGGCGGCATACGCGGAAATCTACGTCACCAAGACGCTGTGGCCTGATTTCAGCGGACTGCACCTGCTGGAAGCCATCAAGGAATTTCAATCCCGTGAGCGGCGTTACGGCGGCCTGAACGAACCTGCCCCAGGCAGCTCCAATTAAATGAAAAGAGTCCTTACCGCGGCGGTGCTGGTGCCGGTGGTGCTGCTGATTTTGTTTAAGGCGCCAAATTCACTTTATAGCGGATTTGTTGGACTGATCGCCGTGCTTGCTGTCCATGAATACTTCGGCATCGCGTTCCGTTATCAGCAGAAACTTCATGCCTACGTTGTTGAAGTGGCGATTGGGTTTTATTTCCTGGGCCAATGCCTTTATGGAATCAACGCATTTGGGGTAGAAAATTTTGGCCGAGCGTTTGATCAATGGGCAACCGCCGCAACAGGTGTCCGGGTACTGCCTCTGGTGCTAGTCGTCCTTGGGATGTTTCTGTGGCAAATGAGAGATGTTTTGCCGGCAGCGGCATTCTCCTATTTCGGATTCATTTATGTGGCCTACACCTTAGGGGTAATCTCCTCGATAGGACATTTTGAGAATGGCCGGGTTACCGTATTTGTCTTTCTGCTGGTGGTATGGTCGGGCGACGTTTTTGCCTATTACATTGGACGTTCTTTCGGAAGACATAAGCTCGCAGAGAGAATCAGTCCCAAAAAGACATGGGAAGGGGCCATTGCTTCAACGGCAGGAGCAGTTCTGGTTTCGGTTCTCCTCTTTCATTACATACATTCTCTGGGAACGCTGTTGGTGAAGCTGCACGCGCTTCCATCGCAAAGCCTCCTCTTCTCCGATATTCGGCTGTATCCGCCCGACTGGCGAGTCGCGGCCGCGTTTGGTTTCCTGGTAAACATCGCTGCACAGCTCGGCGACCTGGCGGAATCGGCCTTCAAACGCGGAGCGGATATTAAAGATTCCGGGACGTTGCTGCCCGGCCACGGCGGGATACTCGACCGGATTGACGCGATGCTGTTCGCCGCTCCGGTATTATGGTTTTTCTACCCCACTTTGTATATGGCGCTCAGGCATCAACCATGAAACGCATTGCCATTCTCGGCTCCACCGGCTCCATTGGCCGGAGCACGCTCAACGTGATTGAAAACAATCCTGAGCGATTTCAGTTGTTGACGATGGCTGCCGGTTCGAACACTGAAGCCGCGTTAAACGATGCGCGCCGCTGGAAACCAAAAATCCTTTCGCTGGCCTCAGAGCAGGATGCGGATAATGTTCGCAAGCAGCTCAATTCTGAAGGCCTGAGCGAAATTGAAGTTGTCCATGGACAGGCTGGAACCGTCCGAGTGGCAACGCATCCTGAAGTTGATTTTGTGGTGAGCGCGATTGTCGGCGTAGCGGGGCTCAAAGCGACCTCTGAAGCTGTGCGCGCAGGCAAGGAAGTTGGTCTGGCCAATAAAGAATGCCTGGTGGCCGCCGGTGAATTGATTACCGCTGAAGCGCGTAGGCAGGGCAAGCCGCTGCTGCCCATCGATAGCGAACACAATGCAGTTCACCAGTGCATGCGCGGCGGCAGGATGAATGAAGTGGAGCGCGTGTGGCTTACGGCAAGCGGCGGCCCGTTCCTGAACACCCCGAAATCTGACTTCGAAAAGATCACGGTAGAGCAATCGCTGAACCATCCCACTTGGAAGATGGGCCAGCGCATCACCATTGACTCAGCCACGCTGATGAACAAAGGATTTGAAGTGATTGAAGCCTGCCGGCTGTTTGACATGCCGCCGGAGCGCGTGAAGGTGATCGTTCATCCGCAATCGACCATTCACTCTCTCGTCGAATTCAACGACGGCAGCATTCTGGCGCAGCTCTCCGTCACGGACATGCGCCTGCCTATCCTATATGCGCTGACGTACCCGGAGCGCGTCGAATCTGACCTGCGCTTCAACGTGCTCGACTTGAAGCGGCTGGACTTTGCTCCGCCCGACCCTAACAAATTTCCCTGCCTGCGCCTGGCTTATGAAGCTGCTGCCGCCGGAGGATCCAAGACCATTGCCCTGAATGCGGCAGATGAGGTCGCGGTGGCTGCTTTCCTAAAACGGGAAATCGGTTTTACTGATATTTCTAAGGTGGTTGAGCGCACAATGAATGAAACGCCGGACCGCCATCCTGAATCTATAGAAGAGGTACTTGCCATTGACGCTCAGGCCCGGAGCCTGGCGCAGGAGCAATTGCCGCGTTATGTCGCCCGGTAGCGGGCTGCGGCGCTTTAAAGTTACAATAGGCAATCACCTTCAATATGCAGTTATTTTCTCTCAGCGTCGTTGCGTTCATATTTGTTTTGGGCATTCTGGTATTTGTCCATGAGTTCGGCCATTATGCAGTAGCCAAGCTGTTTAAGGTCCGGGTTGAGGTCTTCAGCCTTGGCTTTGGCAAGCGCCTGCTCGGGTTCAAGCGCGGCGACACGGATTACCGCATCAGCCTTCTGCCTTTGGGCGGCTACGTGAAAATGGCCGGCGAGAATCCCATGGAAGCGCGAACGGGTGATTCCGGCGAGTTCATGAGCCATCCGCGCTGGCAGCGCTTTCTGGTGGCGATTGCCGGTCCGGCGATGAACATCATCCTGGCTTTTGTGGTCCTCTCAGTCCTGTATACGTTCCACCACGAGTATTACGCCTTTGCCAAGGCGCCGGTGGACGTCGTGTCCGTGGCAGCCAATTCTGCTGCGGAAAAAGCCGGGTTGCAGGCGGGCGACAGGATTGTAAACGTGCAGGGGATTGATAATCCCACGTGGGAACAGTTTCTGATTCGCGTGAGCATCAACCCGGGCCAGCAGGTTCCGGTAAAGGTATTGCGCGGCGATAAAACCGTGGATCTGACTCTGGTTCCGGAAACCGCCGGCAAGGACCATGAAGGCGACGTGGGCCTGGAGCCGCCGGAAGTGGTGGGCATGATCGAGCCGGGACTACCCGCCGACAAAGCCCACATCAAGAGCGGCGACGTTCTGGCGTCGGTAAACGGCAAACCGATCCATTCCGTGGACGCCCTGCTGCGAGCGCTGCAGGAAGCTAAAGGAAATCCGGTACAGCTGACTATTCTCCGCGACCGCAAGGACATTACGCTCTCCATTCCCGGTGAACTGGTGGGCTCGCCTGATTCCACGGAGAAAAAATACCGCATCGGCGTAAGCATGGAGCAGGTGGAAAAGCTTCCCTTCCCGGTAGCAGTGCAAACGGCATATGACGAATGCAAGAGCAATTCCCTGCTGATCTTTGAATTGCTGGGCAAACTGATCTCAACTAAAAATTCCATCAAGCAGATGAGCGGCCCCATCGGGATTATGCGTTATTCCGGGCAGGCAGCCAAAATGGGCATGCCCGCGCTGCTGAAATTCATGGCGCTGATCAGCCTGAACCTTGCCATCTTTAATTTGCTGCCGATTCCGATTCTGGATGGCGGTCTGATGCTGATGCTGCTGGTTGAAGCCGTCATGCGTCGCGACATCAAGCAGGAAGTGAAGGAACGCGTCTATCAGGCAGCCTTTGTGTTCCTGGTGTTGTTTGCGGCAGTCGTGATTTTCAATGATGTGGCCAAGACGATTCCGAGCCACACGCCAAGCAGCATGAGCAAATAGAAGGAAATCCAAAATCTCCGGAAGTATCGTGGTTCCGGGATCGCTGTATCCCGAATCACCAGTCTCTGTCCTCATGAATGTGCCATCCTGAGCCGCGCACCATGGCATCACGTGCGATTACCCAATTGTCCTAGCCGCCTGCTATGAGCGTCTTTTTCTCACTATCCCAGCGCCACTTGGGCTGGTCGCCGGTGAGATGCACGCCACCCAGCCATCGATCAATGCCGCCTTGCAGCTTGATCCAGTCGGCGTTGCCTTCCAGCAATTGGCGACCTGCGTCAGTAACCGTGAATTCATTGTTGGGCGACTCGACGAGCGCGGGATTCGGCCCTGCCGTGAGCCACGCGAGCCGCAGGTAGACTGACGAATCGCCCCAGGGCACATCCTCCTGCTTTCGGGATTCCATATAAATATCCGTCTTCTTGCGTTTGCCCGCTGCGGCAGCCTGAAGGACCTGTCTCTCTGTTCGGGACAGCCCGTCGCTGGTCCAGGGATACTCTTCAAGAAAGCGCGTTAGCGCCGCCGCCAGGAACGGCATATCATCAAACTTTTGTTGCGAGATTGCCGCCAGGTTCGTGGGATCTTCCGCGCGGAAGGCGTGCCATGTTTCCGTGGCGATGCTGCGTTGCGCGTGCGTTACGCGTTTGCGCATGGGAAAAAGTCGCGCCAGTTGCGGCCCGCTCAACTGCCCGAGCCCATAAAATGGCCGGACGCCCGGGTAAGAATTGATTTGCACCAGATCAAGATTGATGCCTTCAAGGTCCTGCTGCTCAAACCAATCCAGCAACTGGAAAAGTTGCAACTGATCATAAAGATCATGCTCAAACCAGAGCACCACGTCCTGGTGCTTGCGGAAATCCTGAAGCGTCCGGTCGCGGTTGGCAAAGTCAGCGCGAAGTTTTTCAGCGTCGCCCCAACCGAAAGCGGCAAGCGCTTGTGCGCGAACGTCCGATAGTTCGTTCAGCGTGCTGGTCTGGGGCACAGGACCATCATGCAGCACGTCCTTCCACGCAAGATATGTTCCCGGAAATCTGACTTGCCGGAACGTGCTGGTTACGGAGTCACCGTTGGTGATATGCAACACAATCAAAGGCTACCATAGAGGGAATTGCCATATCGCCGGAATTGGGTACCGGTCAGTTTGAATTTTGCTCACTTCACGGGCCTGTGAAGAACCAGGACTCCGCCGATTACCAGAAGCAGTATCGGGCCTAAAAGCAGCACCTTGTCCAACCGGTAGGAAGTAATGAACGCACTTCGATAAAATGAGAGCAGCACTTCAAAGATCACCGCAATTGCGAACATAAGGCCGACCCCAAGACCGATGAGCAAGAATCCGGTTTCTCTTTTTGTCACAGAATTCTCCCACCATCATTGCAGGCCGCTGCCTCAGATGCTTCCCTGTCCAATAGTGTAAACTGACCCACTACTCGGAATCGCCCAACATTCCCAAAATTGAAGTCCGTATGTATCACTAATTTTGGCGATATTGGCACTTTTGGCAGTTCTGGCAATCTCCCTCATCGACTAAACTGTCATTAGGAACAAAGCATGGTCTTCGTCCTCGACAACTACGATTCCTTTACCTATAACTTGGTCCAATACCTTGGAGAACTGGGAGAAAAGGTAGAGGTCCGGCGGAATGACCAGGTCACGCCGCAGCAAGTTGAGGAGATGCGGCCCAGCCATATCCTGGTTTCTCCCGGTCCATGCACGCCGCAAAAGGCGGGCATCAGCATTGATCTGATCAAGCACTTTGCCGGCAAGCGGCCGGTGCTTGGCGTGTGCCTGGGACATCAGGCAATTGGCGCCGCTTTTGGCGGAAACGTTGTCCGGGCGCATCAACTCATGCACGG